>DATLXT010000044.1:0-14821 GCA_035575475.1 Gemmatimonadales bacterium
GCGGGGGCGGCCGTTACCCTTCGATCCGGCGCGATCGGGGCTCGACCTGCCGATCGTGGCCGGCGCGGATTCGGGGGTCGCCGCGGTGTTGGCGCTGATCCACTCGGTGGATCCGGCGCTGTCCCGGGAGATCGTCACCGCGCGCGCCACGCCGCCGGGTGATGTGGTTCTGGACCTGGAGTCCCGTCGCGTGGTGCTCGGGCGCGACGCCGGACCGGAGGACATACGGGCTGTGGTGCTGGTGGCGCAGGATCTGACGGCGCGGGCGCGCCGGTACGGCGAGCTCGACGCGCGGTTTGCGGGCCAGGTCGTGGTGCGGCGGCGGGCCAGCGGCACAGGGGGGCGAGGGGCGGGGTCCGGAGGGCCCGGGGAATGACGCGTCCCCGCCGGCTCGTGGCCGGGCTCGACCTCGGCAGCACCAAGACGTGCGCGGTCATCGCGGAGGTGGTGGGCGATCTGCCTCGCCTGCCGCTGGCCAAGGTGCTGGGGGTGGGGCTGGCCAAGAACGGGGGCGTGCGCCGGGGCGTGGTGCGCGACATCGAGGAGACCACGCGCTCGGTGATGGCCGCCATGCGGGATGCCGAGCGGATGGCGGGAGTCCGAGTGACCGACGTGACCTGCGGGATCGCGGGGGAGCACGTGGCCGCGCGGGCGTCCTCCGGGGTGGTGGCGGTGACGGGCGAGGAGATCACCCCGGCGGACGTCGAGCGGGCCAACGAGGTGGCGCGAGCGGTGTCGCTGGGGCGGGATCACGAGCTGTTGCACGACATTCCGCAGGAATACGTGGTGGACCAGCAGCGCGGGATCTCGGACCCGGTCGGGATGACCGGGATGCGGCTCGAGGTGGAGATGTATCTCGTCACGGTGCAGTCGCCGGCCGCGCAGAACCTGCGGAAGAGCGTTCAGCGGGCCGGGTACCGAGTGGCGGGACTGGTGCTGGAGCCGCTGGCGGCCTCGTACGCCGTGCTCACCGACGACGAGCGGGAGCTGGGCGTGGCGCTGGTCGAAATCGGCGGCGGTTCCACCGGGGTCGCGATCTTCCACGAAGGGAAGATCCGCCACCTGGCGTCGCTCCAGTGGGCCGGGAACCGCGTCACCAGCGACCTGGTCCAGGGCCTGGGGATCACGCAGGCTGAGGCGGAACGGCTGAAGGAGCGGCACGGGGTCGCCTACAAACCGCTGGTGGACCCGGCTGAGATGGTCAATCTGCCCTCCACGCCGGGGCAGGGCGCCCGCCAGGCGGCGCGCGAGCTGGTGGCGGACATCATCCACCAGCGGCTGGACGAGATCTTCGGGCTGGTGGGTCGCGAGTTGGAGAAGGCGGGGTACGAGCCGCGGCGGTTGCCGGCCGGCGTGGTCCTGACCGGCGGGACTGCGCACCTGCCGGGGATCGTGGAGCTGGCGCGCGAGGTTTTCGGGATGCCGGTGCGTGCCGGGACACCGGAACTGGGCATTTCGGGGCTGGTGGACAGCGTGCAGGCGCCCCGCTACGCGGTGCCGGTGGGGCTGGTGCTGTACGCGGCGCAGCAGGCGGCGCGCCTGGGCGCCGGGTCGCTGGCGGGTGGGGTGGGCGTGGAAAAGCTGATCGGGCCGCTCAAACGATGGCTGCAAGACTTCTTCTGATCGGGGACTGGACACGACCATGATCTTCGAACTCGAAGAAACGGTGACGCAGAACGCGCGGATGAAGGTCGTCGGCGTCGGCGGGGGCGGCGGCAACGCGCTCAACCGCATGGTGGACGAGGGCGTCCGCGGCGTCGAGTTCATCTCGGTCAACACCGACGCCCAGGCCCTGATGAAGAACAAGGCCGACGTGAAGGTCCAGATCGGAAAGAAGCTCACCCGCGGCCTGGGGGCGGGGGCGCGTCCCGAGATCGGCCGCCAGGCGATCGAGGAGAACCGGGACGAGGTGCTCCACGCGCTCCAGGGCGCGGATCTGGTCTTCGTCACCTGCGGCATGGGCGGCGGCACCGGCACCGGCGCCTCCCCCGTGATCGCCCAGATGGCCCGCGATCTCGGCGCGCTCACCATCGGCATCGTCACCAAGCCGTTCCTCTTCGAGGGACGGAAGCGGATGCGGCAGGCCGACATGGGGATCGCCGAGATGCGCCAGCACGTGGACACCATGATCGTGGTGCCCAACGAGCGGCTGCTCGCGGTGGTGGGGAAGGGGATCCCCTTCCAGGACGCCCTGAAGAAGGCCGATGAAGTCCTGCTGCACGCCACCCAGGGCATCTCGTCGCTGATCTGTGTGACCGGGCTGGTGAACGTGGATTTCGCCGACGTGCGCACCGTGATGCAGAACGGCGGCGCCGCCATCATGGGCACCGGCACGGGCCGGGGAGAAAACCGCGCCATGGAGGCGGCGCAGCAGGCGATCTCCTCGCCGCTCCTCGACAACATCTCGATCGCGGGCGCCACCGGCGTGCTGATCAACATCACCGGCGGCGACGACCTCACCCTGGGCGAGGTGACCCAGATCTCGGAGGCCATCCACGACGCGGCGGGAGACGAGGCCGAGATCATCTTCGGCGCGGTGAACGACCCGGCGATGCACGGCGAGCTGCGGGTCACCGTGATCGCGACCGGCTTCGACCGGCCCGCCGCGGAGACCGAGCCGCTGGGCACCCGCGCCGCCGCCGGAGTCCTGCCGTTCCGCGAGCGGTCCCCCCGCCCCACCCCCGTCCCGCCCGCACGACCGGCGGAGTCCCCCGCCAAACGCCCGGCGCCTCCCGCCGAGCTGAGCGAGATGGAAATCCCGACCTTCATCCGGCGACAGATGGACTGATGCGCGGGAGGCGAGGCCCCGTGATCGCGGCCGCCGGACTGATCGGGGCGGCCTGGTTCTGGGCGGCGGCGGATGCGTGGCCCGAGCGCCGTCCCCTCGTGGCTCCGCCCCTTGTGGTTTCGACGGCCTACGACACCTGGACCGACACCGTGGAGCGGAACGAGACGCTGTCCGACGTGCTGACCGCGGCGGGCATCACCGGCCCCGATCAGGCGGGGTTCCTCGCCGCCGCCCGCGGCATCGAGCCGCGCCGCCTCCGACCCGGAATGGTGTTTCACTTCCGCCGGGTGCGCGGCGACTCGCTGACCGAGCGCGTCATGGTGCGCCCGACCCCGGAGCGGCGGGTCTGGATCACGCGCACCGACTCGGGGTGGGTGGAAACCGTCGAGACCATTCCCTGGAGCGTCACCCGGGTGCGGATCGGTGGGCGAATCGCCTCCTCGCTCTACGAGGCCATCGACGGCGCGGTCCCGGACACCCTGCTCCCGGCCGCGGAGCGCGTGGCGCTGGCCTGGGCCATCGCCGACGTCTACGACTGGGAGGTGGACTTCACCCGGGACGTGCGACCGGGCGATCGCTTCGACGTCCTGCTCGACCGGCTGGAGTCGCCCGAGGGCGAGCGGCGGTTCGGCCGCATCTGGGCGGCCCGGGTCGAGGCCGGGAAGCGGCCGGCCTACGCATTCTACTTCGAAGCGGAAGCCGGCGGGGGCGGCTTCTACGATGAACGCGGTCGCTCGCTGCGGCGCGCCTTCCTGCGGGCCCCCCTCCAGTTCCGGCGGATCTCCAGCCGCTTCGGCGGGCGTTTCCACCCGGTGCTGAGGGAATGGCGCGCTCACCAGGGCGTGGACTACGCGGCCGCCCCGGGGACCCCGGTGCGCGCCACCGCCGACGGCGTCGTCACCATGGCGGGGCGCCACGGCGGGTACGGCAATCTGGTGGAATTGCGACACCTCAACGGGATCCGCACCCGGTACGGTCACCTCTCGCGCTTCGCGCCGGGCATCCGGGTGGGCGCCCGGGTAGGGCAGAACCAGACCGTCGGATACGTGGGCTCGACCGGGCTCTCGACCGGCCCGCACCTGCACTACGAGTTCCTGGTGAATGGCCGGCCCACCAACCCGCGGCGCCACGACGCGGGAGCCGGCACGCCCGTGCCCGATGCCCTGCGGGCCGCCTTCGAGGCCCGCCGGGCGGAGCTCCAGGCCCAGCTGCAGCGTTAGCTTCCTGTTCGATGGAGCTCTATCCCGCCGTTGACGTCCAGGGCGGGCGGGTGGTGCGTCTCCAGCAGGGCGAGGCGCATCGGGCCACCGCCTACGCCGACGATCCCGTAGCGCTCGCCCGGGCCTTCGCGGACGCCGGAGCGCGGTGGGTCCACTTCGTGGACCTGGACCGGGCCCTCGGGCGGGGCTCGAACCTCGAGCTGGCTCGCCGCTTTCTCGAAGCGGCGCCCATTCGCGTCCAGGTCGGCGGCGGGCTCCGTGGCGAAGCCGCGATCGAGGACATGCTCGCCTGGGGCGCCGCCCGCGTGGTGATCGGCACCAAGGCGGCGACCGACCCCGCCCTGGTGGAGCGCCTGCTGCGCCGCCACGGCGCCGAACGGCTGGCCGTCGGCATCGACGCCAAACATGGCCGGGTGGCCGTCCGCGGCTGGACCGAGGTGTTCGACCTGACGCCGCGAGAGCTAGCCGCGCGCGTCAAGGCCCAGGGCGCCCGCACCGTCATCTACACCGACGTGGAGCGAGACGGGATGCTCCGCGGGCCGGACCTGGCCGGCGCCCGAGCCCTCGCCGCCCTGGGACTGGAGGTGATCGCCTCGGGTGGCGTGTCCTCGCTCGCCGACCTCCAGGCGGTGCGCGAGGCGGGGCTGGCGGGCGCGATCGTGGGTCGCGCCCTCTACGAGGGGCGGTTCACCCTGCCCGAGGCGCTGGCGTGCCTCGCCTGACCCGGCTCATGCCGGTCGCCCTCCGCGCCGCCGGCCTGAGCGCCCTGCTCCTGCTGCTGTGGAACCCGGTCGCCACCCGGAAAGCACCCACCGGCCTCCCACCCGTGGTCCTCCTCGATGCCTCGCTGAGCATGACGGCCACGGACGGCGGCGCCCGCTGGCGCGCGGCGCTCGACAGCGCCCGGGCGGCAGCGGGTGGGAACGGTGTGGTCTGGCGCTTCGGGTCCGGCGTCGCACCCTTCGACTCGACTCCCCCGGCCGACGGCTCGAGCCTGCTCGGCCCGGCGCTGGAAGCGGCCGCCGCCCGCGGTGGAGAGATCGTCGTCGTCACCGACGGGGAATTGACCGACCTCACCAGCCTCCCGCCCGACCTCGTGACTCGGGCCCGCGTCATCCCCATGATCCGGCCGCCCGCCTGGGACGCGTTCGTCGCCCGGGTCGACGGGCCCGCTCGAGTCGCGGCCTCGGACACCGTCCGGCTCACGGTCCACTACGGCACGGCCGGGAGCCGGGAAGCCAGCGCCGCGATGCGGGAGGCGTGGCTGGTCGCCACGGTGGACGGGCGGCGGCTGGCCTCCCGTCGGGTCTCCCTCCCCGACAGCGGCACGCTCCGGGCCGAGCTCGCGCATCCCGCCTCCCGCCTGCCGCGGGGCTGGGCGGTGGTGCAGGTGAGCCTCGAGGGAGTGATGGACAGTGAACCCCGGGACAATGCTCGGCTTCACATCTTGCACGTGAGCCCGGAACCGAGCGTGGTGGTGGCCGCGGCGCCGCCGAGCTGGGAGGCCCGGTTTCTCGCCCAGGCGCTGGACGAGGTGGCGGGTGTGCCCGTCCGGGTGTTCGTGGATCCGGGGGGCGGGTGGCGCGACGGCCGGACGCTCGCCCCGGTCGGAGCGGGTGAGCTGTGGCGGGCGGCGCGCGCGGCGCGCCTCGTCGTCCTCGTGGGCGATCCGCGGCGGGTGGGGACCTTCGGGCGCCCGGCGCTCTTGTCTTGGCCCGAGGCGTCGGGGCGGACGGGCGACTGGTACCTCGATCCGCCCCCGCCTTCGCCGCTCGCGGGAGCGCTCGCCGGCGTGGACTGGTCGGCCCTCCCGCCGGCCACGGCGGTTCGCGACCTCGAGCCGGACAGCGGGGCGATCGTGGCGCTCACGGCCACCCTGGCGCGGCGCGGGCCAGCGCGGCCCGTCGTCGTGTTGCGCGACAGCGCGGGCGTGCGCGGCGCCACCGTGCTCGCGAGCGGCCTGTGGCGCTGGCGATTCCGGGGGGGCGCCTCGGCGGTGGCGTACCGCCTCCTGGTCTCTGCCCTGGTGGATTGGCTCCTGGGCTCGGGCGCTCCTCCGGGGGACGAGCGGTCGCTGGTGGCGCCGGAGAGCCGGGTGGTGGCCAACGGGTCGCCTCTCGTCTGGCGCTGGGTGGGAGCGGGAGGGCCGGGCGATCTGGCGTTGCGGCTGGAGGGCCTGAACGGGGCGCGAACCGACACGCTGCGGTTCGGGCCGGACGGCCGGGCCAGGCTGCATCTGCCGCCCGGCGTGTACCGCTATGCCGCGGCCGGCAGCGACGACCGGGGGGTGGTGGCGGTGGAGACCTACTCCGAGGAGTGGCGCCCGCGTCCCGTCACGCTCGGGCGCCAGCCGGGGCGGCCCGGCGCGCTGCTCGAGAGCGTCGCCCTGCGGGACCGGTGGTGGCTCTTCGTCTTGGCGCTGGCCGCGTTCGTGGCCGAATGGGCCTGGCGCCGGCGTCAGGGGCTGGCCTGATCATGGTGGATCTCCGCAGCCCGGTGAAATTCCTCAAGGGGGTCGGCCCCAGGCGGGCCGAGGCGCTGGCGCGGCTGGGCGTGCGCACCGCGGGCGATCTGCTGTATCACACCCCCCGCCGCTATCTCGATGCCACGGCGGTGACGCCGCTGGCGCGCGCGGAAGTGGGTCGCGAGGTGACCTGCGTGGGGCGGGTCGTGAACACGGGAGTGCTCCCCACGCGGCGCGGCCTCCGGGTCTTTCGGGCGGTGCTCAAGGACGCGAGCGGCCTGCTCGAGTGTGCGTGGCCCGGACAGCCGTTCCTCGAGCGGCAGATCAAACCGGGCCAGCTCCTGCTGGTCACCGGGCCCGTACGCTACTATCACGGACGCCAGCTCGCGCCGCGCGAGTTCGTGGTGCTGGCGGACCAGCGAGACCGGATGCCCGATCACGGGGTGGTCCTGCCGATCTACCCCGCCACCGAAGGACTGACCCACCGCCAGATCCGGGCCCTGGTGCACCAGCACCTGGACCTGCTCCTCGGGCAGGTCCAGGACCCGCATCCTGCGGCGCTCCGCCGCGAGGTGGGGCTCGCCGACCTGAAGACCGCGCTGGCCGCGGTGCATCGCCCCGCGAGCGTGGCGGAAGCGGCTGCCGGCCGCCGACGCCTGGCGTTCGACGAGCTGTTCGACCAACAGCTGGTGCACGCGCGGGCGCGGTTTTTGGCCAAGCGGGCCCGGGCCGGCATCCGCTTCGAGCTGAGGCGGGAGCTGACCACCCGGCTGAAGGACCGGCTTCCGTTCGAGCTGACCGCCGACCAGCGCCGCGCGGTCCGCGACATCACCGAGGACATGACGGCGCCGGTCCGCATGCACCGGCTCTTGATGGGCGACGTCGGCACCGGGAAGACCGTGGTGGCCCTGTTCGCCATGCTCCTCGCCCTGGAGAACGATTATCAGGCCGCCATGATGGCGCCGACCGAGCTGCTGGCGGAGCAGCACTTCGCCACCCTGAGCCGGTTGCTCGCGCCGCTCGACCTGCGGCCGGAACTGCTGATCGGGCGTCTGTCGCCGGCCGAGAAGGCGGCGGCCCGCGAGCGCATCGCGGCGGGGGGCGCCCGGCTGGTAGTCGGGACCCACGCCCTGATCGAAGAGGCCGTGCGGTTCCGGCGCCTGGGCCTCGCGGTGATCGACGAGCAGCACCGCTTCGGGGTCGAGCAGCGCGCCGCGCTGGTCGAAAAGGGCGACGCCCCGGACGTCCTCCTCCTGACGGCCACGCCGATCCCGCGCTCGCTGGCGCTCACCTACTACGGCGACCTGGACGTGACCACCCTGCGCGAGCGTCCCCCGGGCCGGGGCACCGTCAAGACCGCGCTTCGTACCGAGGCGGCGCGCTCCCGGATCTACCAGTTCATCCGGAGCGAGTGCGCCGCGGGCCGCCAGGCCTACGTGATCTATCCGGTCATCGAGGAGTCGGAGCGCGCCGACCTCAAGGCCGCGGCGACCATGGTCGAGCGCCTGCGCGACGTGTTTCGGGAGTTCACCGTCGGGCTGGTCCACGGGCGGATGAAGCCGGAGGAGCGGGACGCGGTGATGCGGGCCTTCCGGGACAACGGCGTGCAGGTGCTGGTGGCGACGACGGTGATCGAGGTCGGGATCGACGTGCCCGGCGCCAGCGTCATGCTGATCGAGCACGCCGAGCGCTTCGGGCTGGCCCAGCTGCACCAGCTTCGCGGACGGGTGGGCCGCGGCGCCGCGCCGAGCCACTGCATTCTGGTCTCCGACTCCCGGGAAGCCGCGGCTCGCCTGCGCGCGTTCTGCGAGACCACCGACGGCTTCGAGATCGCCGAACTGGACCTGCGCGAGCGGGGCATGGGGGAACTGGCCGGGGCCCGCCAGTCCGGCGGTGTCACCCTGCGCTACGCCGACCTGGAGACCGACCTCCCGCTGCTCGAAGCCGCCCGCCGCGCCGCCAGCGCCGTGATCGAGCGCGACCCCGGCCTGGAGCGGCCCGAGCACGCGCGCTACCGGGAACGGATCGTCGAGCGCTACGAGCGGGGGTTCGAATTGTTCCGGGTAGGGTGAGGCCTCGGACGTCGGACCTGCCTAGAACGTCCACCGGAGCCCGACCCGCGCGCCGCCCCGCTCCGGCTCCGCCACGATCCCCAGCGAGGGAAACGGAATGTTCTCCGGCCCGTCGGCGCCGTGCCGCCGGTCGAGCAGGAAGAGCCCCACGGTGACGAGGAGGGCGCCCTGCCCGGCCAAGAGCCGTAGCCGGGCGCGCCGATCGTACCACAGCGAGGTCTGGTAGTAGTGCTCGGCGGTGGCGTCGAGGTATCGGCCGTCGGGACCCAGGGTGCAGGTGGCGTGGTTCTGCCCGCAGAGCTCCAGCAGGCGATCCCACCAATCCGCCGAACGGGCGTGCTCTCGCGCCCCCATCCAGGTAAGGGCGACGGCGGCGGCCGCGGTGGCCCACTTCCCGTAGTGCGCCACCGGCCGATGCCAGGCGGCCCCGCCGCCGCGCCCGCCCGCCGTGTCCACCTGGCCCGGGGCGGCGGCGGGGAGACCCAGGACGGCCAGCCAGAGGAACGCCGCGATCCGACTCACCGGTAGGCGTGAATATCGCCGCGGCCGCCGACCACCACCACCTGGCGGTCCAGCACCAGCGGCGGCTGCTCCACCGGGCCATCCACCTGGGCCCGCCAGCGCACCGCGCCGGTGAGGGGGTCGACCAACAGGACTTCTCCGCTCACGCTCGCCACCAGCACCCCCGACTGCGTCGGCGTCGGCCCCGCCACGGCGGTGACGTCGAGGTTGAGGGAGCGGGCGTCGCCGGGGGCGTCGATCGGGATGAGGTCCAACCGTCCGTTGCGCGCCAGGACCAGGAGCGTATCGCCCGCCAGCGCCGGCGCCCCGTACACCGCGTCGCCGGCCGCATGTTGCCACCGGATCGCGAGGTCGGGAAGGGTCACTTCCAGCACCTGCCCCGTGGCCGTGCCCAGGAACAGCCCGCGCTCCCCCAGCGCCGGAGTCGCCAGCACGGCTCCCGGAAGCGGCAGGCGGTCCACCGGGATCCCGCTGTCCCGGTCGAGGAGATAGAGCGTGTCCTCGGTGGTGGCCACGGCCAACCCGAAGGGGGTCGGGACCGGCCCGGCCCGCACGGCTCCGGACAGGGCTGTGCGCCACGCCGGGCGGCCGGTCTCGGGGTCGAGCCGGAACACGGTTCCCGCTTCGGTCGCGCCGTACAGGCCGCCGGCGTCGGCGGCGAGGGGGGCCACGACGCTCCCCACGCGGACCGCCCAGAGGCGCCGAGCGTCGCGCAGGCGGAGCGCGTACACGCGCCCCTCGGATCGGCGTTCGGTCGCGATGTAGAGCCGATCGCCGTCGAGCAGGGGGCCGGCGTGGATGGTGCCCTCGACGCGCTGGCGCCAGATCGGCTCGCCCGAGGCCCGATCCAGCAAGACCACCGTGCGCTCGGCGACGCCCACCGCGATCACCCCCTCGCCCAGCGCCGGGCTCCCGCGCACCGCGCGCCCCACATCGGTCTTCCAGAGGGGGCGGGGGTCGGGGTTGAGCTGTTCACCGGCCGAGAGGTCGTGGCGCGGGGTTCCGAGGTAGGCGGGCCAGCCCGGGTCCTGACGGGCCGGTCCCAGGCGGTTGACCGGGGCGCACGCCGTCGCGTTGACAGTGCAGAACACCGCCACTAGTATGCCGCGCCTATGCCGCCGGCCTATCGCATCGAAGCGCTCGCCGCGCTCGTGGGACAGTCGGTGACGGTGCGCGGCTGGGTCATGACCACCCGTTCGAGCGGCAAGATCGCGTTCGTCGTGGTGCGTGACGGCACCGGCTACCTCCAGGTGGTGCTCTCCCGCAGCGAGGTCCCGGCCGCGGTCTGGGAGACGTTCGGGCGGCTCACTCAGGAGACCTCGCTCGAGGTCACGGGGCTGATCCGGGCCGAGTCCCGCGCGCCCGGCGGGATCGAGCTCCAGGCGCGCGACCTGCGCATTCTCGGGCCCAGCGAGAACTATCCCATCACGCCCAAGGAACACGGCGTCGCCTTCCTGTTCGAGCATCGCCACCTCTGGCTGCGGAGCCGGCGTCAGGTCGCCATTGCGCGGATCCGCCACGAGGTGGTCCAGGCGATCCGAGACTTTTTCTACGCGCGGAACTTCGTGCTGGTGGACACCCCCATCCTCACGGGGGCCATCGGCGAAGCGGCGGGAAACCTGTTCGCAGTCGAGTACTTCGATCTCGGCACCGCGTACTTGGCGCAGACCGGCCAGCTCTACGTGGAGGCGGCGGCGGCGGCGCTGGGGAAGGTGTACTGCTTCGGGCCCACCTTTCGGGCCGAGAAGTCCAAGACCCGGCGTCATTTGACCGAGTTCTGGATGGTCGAGCCCGAGGTGGCCTGGAACGACTCGAACGACAACATGAAGCTCCAGGAAGAGTTCGTCTCGTATATCGTGGCCCGCTGTCTGGATCGGCGGAAGAGCGAGCTCGCCGAGCTGGAGCGCGACACGGCGCCGCTCGAGCGCGTGGTCCCGCCGTTCCCCCGAATGTCCTACACCGAGGCGGTGGAAAAGCTCAAGGCGCTGGGGGCGGACATGGAATGGGGCCGGGACATCGGGGGCGACGAGGAGACCCTCCTGGCCAGGCAATTCGACCGGCCCCTGATGGTCTACAACTACCCGAAGCGGGTGAAGGCGTTCTACATGAAGGAAAACCCCGAGGACCCGCGGACCGTCCTCAACAACGACCTCCTGGCCCCCGAAGGGTACGGCGAGATCATCGGCGGGAGCCAGCGCGAAGACGACTACGACCGGCTCCTGGCGCGGATTCGGGAGGAAAAGCTGCCGGAGGAGGCCTACGGCTGGTATCTCGACCTGCGCAAGTACGGCACCTTTGTCCACTCGGGCTTCGGACTCGGGGTCGAGCGCACGGTGGCGTGGATCTGCGGCATCCCCCACATCCGCGAAGCCATCGCCTTCCCGCGGACGCTCTACAAGCTGTGGCCCTAGGGCGGGCCGGCCCCGGGGCGTAGCCCCGGGGTCAGCTCCGCTTCACCTCCTCCCACAGGCGGTCCAACTCCTCCAGGCTGGCTCGCCCCACCTCGAGCCCGCGTTGGGCCGCCAGGTCCTCCATCGCCTCGAACCGCCGCCGGAACTTGTCGTTGGCCTTCTCCAGGGCCTGATTGGGCTCGATGCCGAGCTTTCTGGCGAGGTTCACCGCGGCAAACAGCAGGTCGCCGACCTCGTCCTCGATCGCCTCCCGCTTGCCGTTTCCCGCCTCCCGCTCCAGTTCGGCGGTCTCTTCCTTGACCTTCTGGAGCGGGCCGCGGGCGTCCTTCCAGTCGAAGCCCACCCCGGCTGCCCGTTCCTGGAGCCGATAGGCCATCAGGAGAGGGGGCAGGGTCGGGGGTATGCCGCTCATCGTGGTCCGGCGGCCGCCCCGGGGTTCGCGCCGCTTGCTGAGCTCCCAGGTTTCGTGGTCGGCTCGGGGCGCACCGGACCAGAGATGGGGATGACGCCGCCACATTTTCTGTTCGATGGTTTTGGTGACGGCCTCGGCGTCGAACTGGCTGCGTTCTTCGCCGATCACGATCTGAAAGGCGAGGTGCAGGAGAAGGTCGCCCAGCTCGTCGCGCAACGCCTCTGGATCGCCGCTCTTGATGGCCTGATCGAGCTCCAGGGCTTCTTCGATGAAGTAGGGTCGCAGGGTTTGGGGGGTCTGGGCGGCGTCCCAGGGGCACCGCTCCCGCAGCTCGCGCACCAACCCGAGCGCGCGTCCAAGCGCTGAATCGCCTTGCATTTAGCCTCCGCGCCGGGTATCATACGCGCGCCCGTGAGCGTGTCAATGCACTCCGCCCCGCGAGCTCGCGCCGCCTCCGCGATCCCGGCCCTGCCCGCGGGCACGGAATGAGCGGGCGCACCAGCCGAGCCTGGGTGGAGGTGGATCTCGCCGCCATCCTGGCCAACGCGCGAACCATCGCCCGCGTCGCGGGCGTGCGGCTCCTCCCGGTGGTTAAAGCCAACGCCTATGGGCTCGGAGCGGTGGCCGTCTCCGGCGCGCTCGAGGCGCTCGAGCCCTGGGGTTACGGGGTGGCGACCGTGGACGAGGGGATCGAGTTGCGCCTTGCCGGCACCCAGCGCCGGATTCTGGTGTTCCTGCCGGCCCGCGCGGAACTGCTGGATGCCTACGCCGAGCACCGCCTGACGCCCGTGCTGGAGGACGAGACGACGGTGCGAGCCTGGGTGGCGCGCCGTGCGGGCCCGTTCCACCTGGAGGTGGACACCGGGATGAGCCGGACCGGGGTGCGCTGGGACCGGATCGCGGCCGTGGCCCCGGTCCTGGACACCCCGGCGCTCGAGGGCGTCTTCACCCAGTTTCACTCGGCCGACCGCTCGCCCGGGACGATGGCCGAACAGATGGAACGGTTTGGGATCGCGGTCGCCGGATTGCCGCGGCAGCCGCCGGTGCGGCACGTGGCCAACAGCGCGGCGGCGCTCCACGGCCGGCGCTTCGCGCTGGACCTGGTGCGGCCCGGGCTGTTTCTCTACGGGGGGCGACCGGGAGCCCACGGTCCGGCGCCGGCGCCGGTGGTGAGCCTGCGCGCTCGGGTGGTGAGTGTGCGGCGCGTGGCCCGGGGAGAGACGGTGAGCTACGGCGCCTCCTGGACCGCGCCCGGCGATACCACGGTCGCCACGCTGGCGATCGGCTACGCCGATGGCCTGCGGCGGACCCTGGGCCAGAGCGGCCGGGCCCACGCGCTCATTCGGGAACGGCCCTGTCCCATCGTGGGGCACGTTACGATGGACCTGACCATGGTGGACGCGGGCGGCGGCCCGGTCGAGGTCGGCGACTCGGCCACCCTGCTGGGTGCCGACGGCGGGTGCCGGATCACGCTCGAGGATATCGCCGCCTGGAGCGGCACGATCCCCTACGAGATCCTGACCGGCCTGGGCCCGCGCCTGCCGCGTGTGTACGCGTGACGCCCCGCGCGGCCATCATCGTGCTGGACGGGCTGGGCATCGGGGTCACGCCCGACCAGGCGCACTATGGCGATTCGGGTTCGGACACGCTGGGCAATGTGGCCCGCGCCGTGGGTGGCCTCCGGCTTCCCAACCTCGCGCGTCTCGGGCTGGGCCGGTGCCGGCCCATCCCGGGGCTGACGGGCGGGGCGGTCGCCGCGCATGGCGTGGCCTTGCCCAAGTCCGCGGGCAAGGACAGCACCACCGGTCACTGGGAAATCTGCGGGGTCCTGCTGGAGAAGCCGTTTCCGACCTATCCGCAGGGCTTCCCCGCTTCGCTGTTGCACGAATTCGCTCGGCGCACCGGCCGGGGATACCTGGGGAACAAGGCCGCCTCGGGCACGGCCATCATCGCGGAGTTGGGCGCCGAGCACCAGCGCACCGGAAAGTGGATCGTCTACACGTCGGCCGACTCGGTGTTTCAGGTGGCGGCGCACGAGGAGACGGTCCCGCTGGAGGAGCTCTACCGGGCCTGCCGGGTGGCTCGCGAGCTGCTGGTGGGCGAGCATGCGGTGAGCCGGGTGATCGCGCGTCCCTTCCGGGGCGGCCCGGGGAGCTACCGGCGGACCGCCAACCGCCGGGACTTCTCCATCGAACCGCCGGGGCCCACGCTGCTGGACCGCCTGGCGGAGGCCGGGGTGCCCCGCGCGGGGGTCGGCAAGGTGGACGACTTGTTCGCGGGTCGGAACATCACCAGCGAGCACACGCCCACCAACCGCGATGCCTATCGCCTCACGGAGCGGGCACTGGAAGACCTGGGGACCGGCTTCATCTTCGTGAACGTGATCGAGTTCGACCAGACCTGGGGGCACCGGAACGACGTGGCGGGGTTTCATGAAGGGCTGGTGGAACTGGACCGGTGGATTCCGCGCCTGGAGGCGCGCCTGGGCCGCGACGACCTGGTGATCCTGACGGCCGATCACGGCAACGATCCCACCACGCCCTCGACCGACCACTCCCGCGAGGCGGTCCCGCTGCTGGTGCTCGGGCCGCGGGTGCGGCCGACGGATCTGGGCGAGCGCGCCACGTTCGCCGACGTGGGGCAGACGGTGGCCGAGTACTTCGGGACTCGGCCCCTCCCGGCCGGCACGTCGTTCCTGAGCGAGGTATGGCCGTGACCGACGCCCTGGTGGCCCGGGCACGCGAGGTCATGGGACGGGCGCACGCGCCCTACAGCCGGTTTCCCGTGGGCGCGGCGCTGGAGGCCGAGGATGGACGCGTGTTCGTGGGCTGCAACGTGGAAAACGCGTCGTACGGACTCACCATCTGCGCCGAGCGCGTGGCGGTGGGGGCGGCCGTGGCGGCCGGCGCTACGCGGTTTCGGCGGATCGCGG
>DATLXT010000045.1:0-5318 GCA_035575475.1 Gemmatimonadales bacterium
TCTTCGCCGTGCCGCTGGCGACGGTCATCGCCGATATCCGCCAGCAGGTAGCGGCCGGAGCGCGCCACATCACCTTCACCGACCCGGACTTCCTGAACGGCCCGACCCATGCGCTCCGCATCGCCCGAGCCCTCCACGACGCCTTTCCGGGGACGACCTTCGATTTCACCGCCAAGGTGGAGCACCTCCTGCGGCACCGCAGGCTGCTCCCCGAATTCGCCCGGCTGGGATGCGCGTTCGTGGTCACCGCCGTCGAGTCGCTGAGCGACCGGGTGCTGCGCTGTCTCGAGAAGGGGCACACCCGGCAGGACGTATTCCAGGTGGTTCGGGCGGCGCGCGCGGCGGGCCTCACGCTGCGGCCCTCGCTGCTCCCGTTCACACCCTGGAGCACCCTGGCCGACTACCGCGAACTGCTGGACTGGATCGAGGGCGAGGAGCTGGTGGAGTGCGTCGACGCGGTCCAGCTCGGCATCCGGTTGCTGGTCCCGCCGGGCTCCGCGCTGCTGGGGAAGCCGTGGATGACGCCCCACCTAGGGGAGCTGGATCCCGAGGCGCTCACCTTCCGCTGGGCCCATCCCGATGCGCGCATGGACCGGCTGTACGAGGCGGTGAACGCGATCGTCACGGAGGCGGCGGGGCGGGGAGCGGATGGGTGGACCACCTTCGGCCGGATCCGGCGGGCGGCTGAGCTCGTGGCCGGCGGGTGGCGCGGCCGGGGTGGCCGCGGGCGGAGCGCAGCAGGGCGGATCCGCTCGGCCCGCCCCGCGCCCCGGCTGACCGAGCCGTGGTTCTGCTGAGCGGAGCCCGTGACGGGCCGGTTCGGCCCAACGATCCGATGACCCCGACAGGAGGGGCGGCCATGCTGACAGCGGTCCTCGCCGTGATGCTTCAGGCCCAGACCCCGGAGCTGGTCTCGCCCCTCGGCCGGGCCTTCCATGCGCGCCCCGACACCGTGGGTGTGGTGGCGCGCGCCGAAAGCGCGGCGGCACGGGCGGGACGGGACGTGGACACGCTGATCGCCCTGGGGCAGGCATACGCGTCGGTCTGGCGGTATCGGGACGCGATCGCGGCCTTTACCCGGGCGCTCGAGCTGGCGCCCGACCGCGCCGTGCTCTATCGCCACCGCGGGCACCGCTTCATCTCCACCCGGCAGTTCGAACGCGCCCTCGCCGATCTGCGGCACGGCGCCGCCCTGGATTCGACCAGCTGGGACATCTGGTATCACCTGGGCCTCGTCTACTATCTCACGGGCCGATTCGACGACGCCGCGGGGGCCTTCCGCCGGTGCCTCGCCTTGCGCCCCGCCGACGCCGGGAGCGTCGTGGCCGCCTCCGATTGGCTCTGGATGAGCCTGGGCCGCGCCGGTCGGAGGGACGAGGCCCAGGGGGTGCTGGCCCCGATCGCCGACACCATGGCGGTCGGCGACAACACCGCCTATCACCTGCGTCTCCTCTTCTACAAGGGGCGGCGGTTGGAGGACGACGTACGGGCGGCCATGGCGGGCGGCCCGCTCGAGGCCGCCACCCTGGGGTACGGGCTCGCCAACTGGCATCTGATACGGGGAGACACCGCGCGGGCGCGCCCGCTCCTCCAGGAGGTCGTGGCGGGAGACTACTGGCCCGCGTTCGGGTTCATCGCGGCGGAGGCGGACCTGCGGAGGCTTCGCTAGGCAGCCACCCGGGCCTACAGCACCCGTTCCCGGCGCACCCGGACGTCCACGATGTTCTGGACCCAGGACCAGAGAGAATCCTGTTCCGCGACCGGGACGCCGGCGATGAGGTGCCGGCGCCACCCGCGCATCACTTGCGCATCCTGGGTCCAGATCCGGACCCGCTTGCGCTTCACCCGGCGCTCCCAGGCCTGGGCCACCGGCGGGTCGGCATAGAGCAGTCGGACCGTCACGTTGCGCGACAGGTACTCGAGCGGGCTCAGGTCCACGCGGGCGTACCGCTCCTCGTCGGACAGGCGGCGGGCCCCCGGGATGTCCGGGAGCCCGTCGGAGAACATCACGACGTTGAGCGGGGCGAGCACCAGGTTGTTGCGCTTGACGTGCGTCGCCACGCGGCTGAAGAACGCGTTGAAGTCGGTGAGGGGATCGGTCTCCGGAAACCAGGCCCGCAAGTCGGCCGCGATCTGTTCGGGCGACTTCCCGGTGAGGTCCTGGATGGGGTGAAAGGTCTTCGGTTGGCCCGGGGCCTCGCCTCCCAACGAACCCACGAAGATCGCCGTGTTCTGCCGCAGTCCCCCCACGCCGTTCAGGTGACCGTAGATGTAGAGCGCGGCGAACTGGATGGCCTCGTCGAAGTTCGGGTTCTGGCGGAACGATCCGCTGACGTCGATCCCCACGACCAGCGTGGAGCGGGGCGGCCCGGCGTCCTCCGGCGGGGAGCAGGCCGCGAGCGCGGCGCCGAGCGCCAGGGTGGCGAGCGGCCGCTTCATGAAACCTCCCCTTCCGCCGTCCGCGCCTTGGTCATGAAGGGCGTGCTGGCCAGTACCTGATCGAGGGAGCGGAACGGCAGCGCGAAATAGGGCCGGCCCAGGACCAGCACGACCAGGAAGTTGAACCCGGCCGCGACCAGCTGGAGCACCGGCAGGGTCAACAGTTCCACCAGCAGGTACGCTTCCTTCTTGAACCACTCGTGCTCCGCCTTGAGGGCGTTGATGGGCCCGCGCCAGAAGTCGGGTTCGGCGATGGGGCCCGCGCTCCTGGCCTCCAGGCCGGCCATCGCCTGACGGCCCAGGATGGCGATCAGCGCCGGGGTCCCGAAGCGGCCGAACAGGAACCAGGTCATCCCGCGGACGCCCACCCAGCCGAAGAAGGCCAGCGACATCGTGCCGAAGACCCCCAGCTCGACGCCCTGTTGGGCCAGCCACGGCGTGATGGCGTCGATCAGCTCGCGGTAGAGGAACAGGACCTCGAACAGCGCGACCGTCAGCTCCACCAGCACCATGGAGATGATCTGGCCGATCTGCCGGGTGCGGATCGCCTCGTTCAGCACCTGAATGCAGGCGAAGCTGCCGCCGATCAGGATGAACAGGAAGAACCACAGAATGAGGACGAAGATCACCGGGTTCAGCTCGTAGCCGGTGAGATCGGCCAGGAGCTCGCTCACGGTGGGCCGCAGCGTGAACGTGAAGATCGTGGCCTCGATGGCGGACCAGAAGATCAGCAGGACGAACGCGATCCAGGGCACTCCCGGCTGGCGCGACGTGGAATCCAACAGCGCGAAGGGCGAGGTGACGGCCCCCTTGATCGTCCTCCAGACCAGGCTCACCGCCAGCTTCAGCAGCCCCCAGATCCAGCCCACCAGGACGAACGCGAAGCGGCCAATCCCCACCCAATAAAACCACATCATCCGGCCCGCGTCCCACCACGACATCAGCAGCGACGTGAGCAGGGAGGGGGTCCGGGCCAGCCGGAAGGGGATGGTGTACAGGGCCACCATGGTCCCCCACACCCCGGCGACCAGCACCGCCGCCGGCACCAGGAGCAGGGCGATCAGGCCCACCGTTCCCCACAGCGAGCCGCCGCCCAGCACGAACTGGAAGACGGCCGTCTGCCAGTCGACGATCCACGCCAGGCCCGCCCAGATCCAGGTCGCGAGCTGGGAAAGAATCCAGCTCCACTGCTCGGTCTGGGTGGTGCCGAAAGAGTCTTGCATGAACGCACCCCTCCTCGGAGGCGAGAGCGGCGGGTCTCGAGCCAAGCGCCACAGGATAGGAGCCGCTCCGCCCCTGTCAAGTCGCGAGGTGATCCAGGTCACGCCGGCCGTGCGACTTGCGCCAGCCGAAGAATCGCCGATACTGATGTGGTTATGCCGGACGAGCTACCCAAGCGCCTGATCGTGGTGGGCGACCGCGTGCTGGTCGCCCCGGAAGAGGGGGAAGGCCGGACCAGCGTGGGGCTCTACCTCCCCCCGACCGCCATCGAGAGCCGCCAGGTGCAGGGCGGGCGGATCGTGGCTCGGGGACCCGGGACCCCGCTGGGCGAGCCCACGGCCGCCGACGACGAGCCCTGGAAGGTGCGGAGTCCCGAAGTGCGTTACCTCCCGATGCAGGCCGAGGTGGGCGACTACGCGCTCTTCTTCCGCAAGGCGGCTGTCGAGATCACCTTCGAGGGCAAGACCTACCTGGTCGTCCCCCAGGCGGCGATTCTGGTGCTGGTGCGCGAACGACTGGGCCACGAATAGGGGGAGCTGATGGCGACGACGCAGTGGGCCAGGAGCCGCGGGGACCGGGCCGAGAAGGAAGGGCTGCGGCGGGGCGCCTGGTACCGGGTGGTCGAGGACAGCGGAAAACCCTGGGTGGTGCTGGACGTGCACCACGTGGAGATCCGGGTGGCCCGGGGGGACCTCGAGCTCCGCCGCGAACCGCCCAAGACGTGGAGCGTGGTGCGTCACCCCTATCTCGTGTGCCCGGGATGCCATACGCGGCGATATGTCGCGGGGCAGCCCCCGGAGGATCGGTGCCCCGAGTGCGGCAACACCTATCCCATCGACTGGCAGGACTCGGCCTGAACGCGGCCGCCCATCGCCGGGCCGCCGCCAGTTCCCCGCTCGCGTAATCCCGCATCCTGCCGCGTGAATCGGGGCTCCCGCTCCGCCCGGGACCCTGCTCCTATCGCTCCCATGACGCCGTTCCAGGGGGGGCTCGAGCGCGCCCGGGAGGTGCTCGCCGCGGTCTGGGGTTACGGGGGCTTTCGGCCCGCGCAGGTGCGGGTGCTGGGCCCGCTCCTGGGCGGCCGGAGTGTGCTGGCGGTCCTGCCCACCGGCGCGGGGAAGTCGCTCTGCTATCAGGTGCCGGCGCTGCTGACGCGCGGCCTGGTGCTGGTGGCGTCGCCGCTGATCGCGCTGATGCAGGATCAGGTGGCCGCGCTCCGGCGCCGCGGCGTGGCGGCGGTTTACCTGAACAGCGCGCTCGAGGACGACCAGCGGCGAGTGGTGCTCAGTGCCGTCGCGCGGGGCGCGGTACGGCTGCTCTATTGCGCGCCCGAGGGCCTGGCCCTGCTGGTACGCTGGCTGCGGCGTCGCCGCGTTCCCGTGGCGCTGCTGGCGGTGGACGAGGCGCACTGCATCGTGGACTGGGGAAACGCGTTTCGGCCGGTTTACCGGCGGCTGGGCGAGTTCCGGCTCGCGCTAGGGCGTCCCGTCACGCTGGCACTCACCGGGAGCGCCACTCCCCGGGGCCGGATGGAGATCCTGGAGGTACTTCGGCTCGGGGACGCCGAGACGGTCGTGACCAGCTTCGACCGGCCGAACCTGCGGTTCGCGGTCGAGCGAGTTCGCGACGATCGGGAGCGCTTCGCTCGGGTCCGGGCA
>DATLXT010000046.1:0-7582 GCA_035575475.1 Gemmatimonadales bacterium
CTCGCCCCGTCCCGCCCAGCGTGCCGCCTTCGAGGCCCAGCTGGCCCTGGCGGCCGACCTGGGCAGGGCCGTGGTGGTGCACGCCCGCCGGGCGGACGACGACATGGCGGCGATGCTCCGGGAGTGGGGCGCGCGGGTGCCGGCGCTGGTGCTGCACAGCTTCAGCGCCGGGCGCGAGGTGTTCGACGCGGGGATGGCGGTGGGCGCGTACTTTTCCTTCAGCGGGATGATCACGTTCAAGACCTGGTCTGCGGGCGCGGACCTGGCCGCCTGTCCGCCGGACCGCCTCCTGGTGGAGACCGACGCGCCCTATCTCGCGCCGGTGCCGCACCGCGGACGCCGCAACGAGCCGGCGTTCGTGCGGGAGGTGGTCGCGGCGCTGGCCGGGCTGGTGGGCCGACCGCCCGAGGCGGTGGCGCGGGAGACGGCGAGGAACGCCCGCCGCGTCTTCGGCGAGCGCATCGCGACCCGACTGTGAGGAGACCGTGACGACGGTGGTACGGATGCCCGCCGACATCGAGATCGCGCAGGCCGCGAAGCTCAGGCCCATCGCCGACGTCGCCGCCGAGCTGGGCCTCGCCGACGACGAGATCGAGCTCTACGGACGCTACAAGGCGAAGGTGACGCTCGAGGCCCTGGCCCGGCGGAGCCCCCGCGGCCGCCTGGTGCTGGTAACCGGCATGACGCCCACCCCCGCGGGCGAAGGGAAGTCCACCGTCACGGTCGGAGTCACCCAGGCCCTGCGGCGGCTGGGGAAGCGGGCGGTGCTCTGCATTCGCGAGCCCTCCCTGGGCCCCGTGTTCGGGGTGAAAGGCGGCGCCGCGGGCGGGGGGTATTCTCAGGTCGTACCGATGGAGGACATCAACCTCCATTTCACGGGAGACTTCCACGCCGTGGCGGCGGCCCACAACCTGCTCTCGGCCATGCTCGACGCCCACCTGCACCACGGCAACGCCTCCGGCCTCGATACCCGGCGGATCACCTGGCCCCGCACCATCGACATGAACGACCGGGCCCTGCGGAGCATCGTGGTGGGACTGGGCGGCGCGGCGGGCGGGCCGGCGCGGGAGGACCGGTTCGTCATCATCCCGGGCTCCGAGGTCATGGCCATCCTGGCGCTGGCCACCGGGGTGGCCGATCTCGAGGCGCGCCTGGCGCGGATCATCGTAGGGCTCACGCGCGACCGCCACCCGGTCCGCGCGGGCGACCTGAAGGCCCACGGGGCCATGACCCTGCTCTTGAAAGACGCCATCAAGCCCAATCTGGTGCAGACCCTGGAGGGCGGGCCCGCGCTGGTTCACTGCGGGCCGTTCGGCAACATCGCGCACGGGTGCAATTCGGTCGTGGCCACCCAACTGGCGCTCCGCCTGGCCGACGTGGTGCTCACCGAGGCCGGGTTCGGCGCCGACCTGGGCGGAGAGAAGTTTTTCGACATCAAGTGCCGGATGGCGGGGCTCGAGCCGGAAGCCGCGGTGATCGTGGCCACGGTGCGGGCCCTCAAGATGCACGGCGGCGTCAAGCGGGAGCAGTTGCATGCGGCCGACCCCGCGGCGGTGCGTCGGGGCGCCGACAACCTCCGGCGCCACATCCGAAACGTGAAGCGGTTCGGCGTGCCGGCGGTGGTCGCCGTCAACCGCTTCGTGGCCGACACCGAAGCCGAGCTCGCGGCGGTGCGCGACGCCTGCGCCGAGGAAGGCGTGGAGGCGCTGCTGTGCGACGTGTGGGAGAAGGGCGGCGAGGGGGGAATCGCGGTGGCCGAGGCGGTGCTCAAGCTGCTGGACGCGCGCCAGGCCGCCTTCCGGCCGCTCTACGACGTCCGGCAACCGATCCGGGAGAAGATCGAAACCATCGCCCGCGAGATGTATGGGGCGGGGGGGGTGGACTTCTCCCATGCGGCGCAGCGCGCCCTGGAGCAGCTCCCGGCGCTGGGCCTGGGCGAGACGCCGGTGTGCATCGCCAAGACGCAGTATTCCTTCAGCGACGATCCCCACCGGCTGGGCGCCCCGAGCGGGTTTACCTTGCATATCCGGGACATCCTGCCCTCGGCCGGCGCCGGGTTCGTGGTGGCGCTGGCGGGCGACATCATGACCATGCCGGGGCTGGGCAAGAACCCGGCGGCCGAACGGATTCGCCTGCATCCGGACGGGACCATCGAGGGGCTGTTCTGATGAAGCCGCGGGGCAAACATCTCGGCGTGGTGCGCACCGATCGGGCGCCGCAGGCCATCGGGCCCTACAGCCAGGCGATCGTGGCGGGCGACACCATCTATACGGCGGGCCAGATCGCCCTCCACCCGGCCAGCGGGGAGGTGGTAGGGACGACCGTGGCGGAGCAGACCGAACAGGTGATGAAGAACCTGACGGCGATTCTCGAGGCGGCGGGCTCCTCGCTGGAAAACGTGGTCAAGACCACCGTGTACCTCGCCGACATGGCCGACTTCCCGGCCATGAACGAGGTGTATGCCCGGCACTTCGGGAGCCACAAGCCCGCGCGCTCCACGGTCCAGGTGGCGGGCCTTCCGCGGGGCGTGCGCGTCGAGATCGATGCGGTCGCGGTTCGGAGCTAGCGGGGGCGGATTGGGCCTGGTGGCCTGAGCGGTCTTCAAAACCGTCTGGGGTCCGACAGGGCCTCGGTGGGTTCGATTCCCACACGCTCCCGCCAACTCAGACGACGCTCACCAGCGCCCCCAGCGCGAACGACGCGTAGAAGAGCGCGCAGGCCACGAGCGCCGCCTCGCGCCACCGGCTGGGACGCAGCTCGGGCGGCAGGAACTTCCGGTTGAGGCGCAGGGTGTGCAGGCTGACGACCAGGAAGATCACGCCGGCGGCGTTGGCGCCGAGCACGATCAGCACCAGGGGCCGAGCCAGCCCCAGGGCGATGAACGCCCACACCGCGAACACGCCCAGCACCGCGTAGTAGACCGCCCGCACGTCCCCGCCGCACCAGCGCCGCACCCGGGCGCTGCCCGACCACAGCATGTCCGTGACCATGCGCGGCACGCCCTCCATGTTGCCGAGCTGGGTGGAGAAGAGCACCCAGAGCCCGCAGAGCAGGGTGAGGTACCAGAACGGCCGGCCCAGCGCCTCGGCGATTCGGGAGGCCTGCATCCCCGCCACCGCCCAATCCCCCACTCCCGAGCCGGGGGGCACGTACTCGAGCGTGAGCACGCAGGTGAGGGACATCCCCAGGATGGCGCCCGCCCCGAAGATCCCCCACTGATCCACGTTCAAAAACCTCCACCACCCGCGCCACGCCCCCAGGCTCTGGGGAGTCACGTCGAAGACGTTGCCGCGCGGCGCGAGACCCAGCCGGCCCCCCAGCGCTCCCGGGATGTAGCCCACCGTGGCCGCCATGCCGAATCCTTTGTCGCGCAACCAGTGGGTGATGAAGACGTTGCTCATGCCGCCCAGGCCGGAGTAGGCGGCGAACGCGCCCACCAGCGGCCAGTCCACCCCTTCCGGAAATGCGCCGACGCTGGCGAGCCCCCGCGCCAGCCGCACCCAGTTCGCGCCGGAGACCGTGGCGATGTCGACCACCAGCAGGTACCCGAATACCGCCGCCATGAGGATCCACATGGCCCATTCCAGCGACCGCTCGATCTTGCGTCCCAGGGTCACGATGAGGAGGCACGCGGCGAACGTGGCGTACCCCAGGAGGATGACCAGGCGGGCGTCGCCCGGCTGGGGGAGGCGGCCCAGCACCAGCGCGGCCGTGGCCGTGGCACTCGCCAGCGCCCACCCGGGCCACCCGATGTGGAAAAAGCACAGGACACTGTAGGCCCAGCCCCAGAACCCCGGTCCCGGCCAGGTGCGCATGAACCCGACTACCACGGGCTCGCCCGTATAGAGGGTGTACCGGGCCATCTCGAGGTTCAGCAGGACCTGGAGCACCACGGCCACGGTCGTGATCCAGAGCAGCCCCGTCCCGTAGCGCACCACGACCGACGGGCCCAGCAGCCACTCGCCGCTCCCGATCGCCACGCCCAGCGCGATGACTCCCGGGCCGACGGTGGCGAGCACGTTGCGCAGGGTGAACGGGGGCGGTGCCGGCAGCGCCGCGCGGCCCCAGGGCGGGAGGTGTCCGTGGTCGGGGGCGGGCATGGGAGGGGTGAGATTGCGGCCGGGCGGCCTCTCGCGCAACCCGAGCGGGAGGGTGCCCCGCGCCCCCCGTGACGCGGGTCACGTTCCGACGCCGGGCCTTGCGTATTTTCGAGCCGGAACCGCCCTAGCTCGTCACCTTCCGTTTTTCGGCTGCAAAGGAACCGCCAGCGATGACCAAGATGCAGTGGGGTCGCCTCCAGGCCGACGTGAACTGCCGCCTTCGCCGGGGCGCGTGGTACCGGGTGCTCCGGGTCGCGCCCCTCGAGGCCGTGGTCGAGGTGAACCGGCGCCCGCTTCCCGTCCCCCGCTACCTGATCGAGATCGTCTCCCAACCGCCCCGGCGCTGGACCGTGGTGCCGGCTCCCAGGGCCGCGCGGCAGGTGGCCGCTCACCTGGGCGACGCCTATCTGGTGTGCCCGAGCTGCCGTGGCCGCGCGCCCCTGCGCGGCCGCCCTCGCCGCGCCCCCTGCGAGCGCTGCCGCACGGACTTCGAGGTCGCCTGGGAGGAGGCGTACCTGGAAGGGCCGTAGGGCGGTAGTTTAGTCTCTCTGCTCCACGCCCTGCTCATCGTGAACCCCGCCGCCGGACGCGGCGCGAAGGGCCGCGCGGCCGATCGGGCGGCGCGCGCGTTTCGGGCGCAGGGATGGGCGGTGGATCTGGTCCGCACTGCCGCGCCGGGCCACGCCAGCTCCCTCGCCGCCGAGGCGGCCCGCCACGGCTTGCGGCGGGTGGTGGCCGTGGGCGGAGATGGCACGGTGCACGAGGTGGCCAACGGCCTGCTGCATTCGCGGTCGGACGCCGCGCTGGGCGTCGTGCCCACGGGCTCGGGGAACGACTTCGCCAAGCTGGTGGGCACCTATCGCCACGACCCCGAGCGCGCGGCGGCCCGGGTGGCCGCGGCCCGGGTGCGGGCTTTCGATGCCGGGCGCGCCGCGGGCGAGTACTTCGTGAACACCATGGGCTTCGGGTTCGGCCCGGCGGTGGTCGAGGTGCGGAACACCATGCCGACCCTGCGCGGCTTCCTCTCCTATCTGGTTCCCGTGATCCGGGCCTTCGCGGGCTTCCGCCCCCCGCGCCTGGAGATCCAGGCGGCCGAGCACGAAGAGCGCGGGAACATGATGATGGTCGAAGTGTGTAACGGCACGACCGCGGGCGGCAGCTACCGCTTCGCCCCCGAGGCCGATCCGGGGGACGGCCGCCTGGACGTATGCCTGATACGCCAGGTGGGGCTCCTGCGCTTTCTCGCGGCCATCCCCCGCGTGATGCGGGGCACCCACCTGACCATGAAGGAGGTGGCCCTGTTCCGCACCCGCCGGCTGGTGATCCGCTCGCCGGACCGCGCGCTGGTGCTTCACCTTGACGGTGAACTGCGCGCGCCCGGCATCCACGAGTGCACGGTGACGGTCGAGCCGCGGTGTCTCAACGTGCTCGTGGCGGAGTGAGCCCGCCCGGGGGGCGGGCCGGTCGCGGGTGGGGCGGCAGGGGTGTCGCCGTCCTGGTGCTGGGGCTCGCCACCGCCTGCCCGCCCGGTGTCCTGACCTCCCAGGTTCCCGCGGACACCGCGCCTGCGGCTCCGACGGCGCCCGCTGCCGACAGCGCCCGCCCGGTAGGACCCTTCGGGGCGCTCTGGCGCTCGATGCTGCTCCCGGGCTGGGGCCAGGCGGCGACGGGGCGGCACACCGTGGGCGCCCTCTTCGTGGCGTGGGAAGGGGTGACCATCATGATGACCGTCAAGGCCAGCCGGGAAGCGGACTATTTCCGCGAGATCGGATCGCCGCTTCTCGACTCCAAAAAGCAGGAAGTCGAGGACTGGCTGGTCCTCTGGGTCTTCAACCACCTCTTTGCCGGCGCCGAAGCCTTCGTGTCCGCCCACCTGCGAGACTTTCCGCCCGATTTGCGACTCCGCGCGGTCCCGAACGGCATCGCCGTGTCCCTGCCCCTGCCGCGCCCGTGACGTCCCCGTCCCGGGACGCTCCCCTCGGCATCTTCGACTCGGGAATCGGCGGGCTCACGGTGGCCCGCGCGCTGTTCGAGCGCCTCCCCCGCGAGTCGGTGATCTACTTCGGTGATACCGCCCGCGTGCCCTACGGCCCGAAGTCGCCCGACACCGTCCGGCGCTACTCGGCCGAGATCCTGGCCTACCTGCTCCATCAGGGGGTCAAGGCCGTGGTGGTGGCCTGCAACACCAGCACGGCGCACGCGCTGGACGAGCTGCGCCGGGGCGCGCCGGTGCCGGTGATCGGCGTGATCGAGCCCGGGGCCCGCGCGGCGGTCCGGGCGACGCGCACCGGGCACGTCGGGGTGATCGGCACCGCCGGAACCATCGCCAGCGGGGCCTATGAGCGCGCCATCCGGCACTTCGGCCGGGACGTCGCGGTGCACGCGCGGCCCTGCCCCCTCTTCGTCCCCCTGGTCGAAGAAGGGTGGTTCGACCACCCGGCCACCGAGCTCATCGCGCGCGAGTACCTGACGCCCCTGCGCGCGGCGGGCGTGGATGTCCTGGTCCTGGGATGTACCCACTACCCCCTGCTCAAACCGCTCCTGACGCGCGTCATGGGCCCGGGCGTCGCCCTGGTGGACTCGGCCGAAGAGACCGCGCGCGCCGCGGCCCAGGAACTCGAGGCCCGCGGCCTGCTGGCGGAGGCCGGCGCCGCCGCCCGGCACCGCTTCGTGGTCTCCGACGACGAACCGCACTTCAGAAGGGTGGGAGCGAAGTTTCTGGGGGAACGACTGACGGAGGTCGAGGTGGTACCGCTGGGATGAGCGGCCCGGCCCCCGGTGGGTGACCTACAGGGGAAAGGTGCGGAGTTCGACTCCGTCCGGACTGACGATGGCGAAGCGCCCGCCGTCCAACCAGGCGCCGGGGTTGAGGTAGGCCCGGCCATCGGGCAGGGTGTCGAGGGTGGGGCGGTGGGTGTGGGCCAGCACCACGAGCGAGAGCTCGGGCCGGCGGGCCAAGAGGTCCCGCGCGAACCGGGTCTGGGCTCGGGCCGCCCGGTCCAGCACCGCCGGGTCGCGGGTGTTGTCGGCCAGCGTGCCCGAGAGCTTGTCGGCCAGCCAGAAGCCCAGCGACGGGTGGAGGGCGCGGAACAGGGCGATGGTGACGGGGTGCCGGGTCACGCGGTGCATCAGGGCGCCGGACCAGTGTTGCTCGGTGAGGCCGTCGCCGTGGGCCACGAACGCCCGCCGCCCCGCCAGCTCCAGCTCGGCCTCCCCGCCGTAGAAGGTGATCCCGAGATCCCGCGTCAGGAACTCGCCCCCCCAGCGGTCATGGTTGCCGCCCACGAAGGTGACGGGAAGGCCTCGGGCGCGGAGGCCGTGGAGCTTGGCGACGGTGGGGAAGTGCTTCCGCGGGATGACGCTCCGGTACTCGAACCAGAAGTCGAACAGGTCGCCCGCGATGAGGAGGGCGTCGCCGAGGTCCGGCACGGCGTCGAGGAAGGCGTGAAAGGCGGCCGCGGTAGCGGCCGGGACCTGGCCCA
>DATLXT010000047.1:0-3346 GCA_035575475.1 Gemmatimonadales bacterium
CGGTTCGAGATGAAGGGCGCCACCGCCATCGTGGGCGCCGGCCTCCCCACCCCCATCCTGGCCCGACGCACGGCCGAGGCCGGGTTCGTGGGCGTCGAGCGGTTCATCGGCATTCCCGGGACGGTGGGGGGCGGGGTGTTCATGAACGCGGGATGCCACGGCGCGGAGTTCGCGGAGGTCGTCACCGAGGTCACCCTCATGGACCCGAGCGGGCGGGTGCGCAACGTTCCGCGCAAGCAGATCTCCTACAAGTATCGGAGCAGCAACCTGGAGGGGATCGTGCTCGAGGCCAAGCTGGGACTGGGCGAGGAAGACCCCGCCAAGCTCAAGGAGATCCAGACGCGGCTCCTGCGCTGGCGCAAGGCCAAGACGCCCTTCGACCAGCCCTGCGCCGGCTCCACGTTCAAGAACCCCGGCGGCCCCAAGACGGCCGGCATGCTGATCGAGGAGGCGGGGCTCAAGGGCTTCGCCATCAGCGGGGCTCAGGTCTCGACGCTGCACGCCAACTACTTCGTGAACACCGGGACCGCGACCGCGGCCGACATGCTGAAGCTCATCGAGCACGTGCAGAAAACCGTCCAGAAGAAGCTGGGGGTCACGCTCGAGCTGGAGGTGAAGGTGGTGGGGGTGTGATGACCGGGGTGTTCGTGCATCCGTCGAGCTTCGTGGACGAGGGCGCGATCATCGGCGCCGGCACGAAGATCTGGCACTTCTGCCACATCATGCCGGGCGCGGTGATCGGCGAGGGCTGCACCCTGGGCCAGAACGTGGTGGTGATGCCGGGGACCCGGATCGGCAACAACGTCAAGATCCAGAACAACGTGTCCATCTACGAGGGGGTGGAGCTCGAGGACGACGTGTTCTGCGGTCCCTCCTGCGTATTCACCAACGTGCTCAACCCCCGCAGTCACGTTCCCCGCAAGCACGCCTTTCAGAAGACCCTGGTGCGGCGCGGCGCCACCATCGGGGCCAATGCGACCATCGTGTGCGGCGTCACGCTGGGCGAGTACGCGTTCATCGGCGCTGGCGCGGTGGTCACGTCCGACGTGCCGCCGTACGCCCTGATGGTGGGGGTGCCGGCGCGCCGGGTCGGATGGATGTGCCAGTGCGGCGAGCGCCTGCTGCCGGCGGGCGGGCGCGCCAGCTGCGCGCTGTGCGGCGCGGCGTACGAGGAGGCCGGGGGCGCCCTGCGGCCGCTCCCGGCCCCCCGGGCCGCGCGCTGACCTCCTCCCCACCGGAGAGCGCCTGTGAAGGTTCCCCTGCTAGACCTGGTGGCTCAGTACCGCACCGTGCGGGCGGAGGTGCTGCCCGCCATCGAGCGCGTGGTGGAATCCCAGCAGTTCATCATGGGTCCCGAGGTCGAGGAGCTGGAGCGGGCGGTGGCCGGGCTGGCCCACGCCCGACACGGCATCGGCTGCGCCAGCGGCACCGACGCCCTGCTCCTGCCCCTCAAGGCCCTGCACCTGCGACCCGGCGACGAGGTGATCACCACCCCCTTCACGTTCTTCGCCACCGCCGGCGCCATCCACAACGCCGGGGGGCGACCGGTCTTCGTGGACATCGAGCCCGAGACCTTCAACATCGACCCCGCGGCGGTAGAGCGGGCCCTCACCCCCCGCACCCGAGCCATCATTCCGGTCCATCTCTACGGCCAGATGGCGGCCCTGGAGCGCCTGCTGCCGCTCGCCGCGCGGGGCGACATCCGGATCATCGAAGACGCCTGCCAGGCCATCGGAGCCCGGCGCTCGCTGGACGGCGAATGGCGCATGGCGGGCGAGCTGGGGTGGGTGGCGGCCTTTTCCTTTTTCCCCAGCAAGAACCTGGGTGCCTGGGGCGACGGCGGCATGATGGTCACGTCCGACGATACCGCCGCCGAACGGCTCCGCCGCCTGCGCCTGCACGGCGGCGCCAAGCAGTACCATCACGAGGAAGTCGGCACCAACTCGCGTCTGGACACCCTGCAGGCGGCGGTGCTCCTGGCCAAGCTGCCCCACCTGGCCGCCTGGTCGGCCCGCCGCCGGGAACACGCGGCCTACTACACCGCGGCGCTGGCCGACGTCCCGGGTGTCCGTCCCCCCGTCGTGGATCCCCGCAACGAGCACATCTTCCATCAGTACACCTTGCGGGTCGAGCGCCGCGACGCGCTCCAGGCTCATCTCAAGGCGAAAGGCATCGGGACCGCGGTGTACTACCCGATCCCCCTGCATCGCCAGCCCTGCTTCGCGTTCCTGGGCTACCGGGCCGGCAGCCTGCCGGAGGCGGAGCGGGCCGCCGGCGAGGTGATCTCCCTGCCGGTGTATCCGGAGCTGACCACGGCCCAGCTCGATTACGTGATCGCCGCGATCCGCGAGTTCTACCGGTGAGCCGACTGCGCGTGGGCGTCATCGGCGCCGGGATGTGGGGCAAGAACCACGTCCGGACCCTGGCGGGGCTGGCGGACGCGGAGCTGGCCGCGGTGTGCGACACCGATCCCGGGACCCGTGAGCGCCTGGCCCGCCAGTACCCGGAGACCCGCGTCACCGCCGACCTGGGGGAGCTCCTGGACGCGGTGGACGCGGTCATCGTCGCCGCCCCGGCCGGGACGCACGCCCGCCTGGCGCTCGCGGCGCTCGCGGCCGGCAAGCCGTGTCTCGTGGAAAAGCCGTTCGCGCTGAGCGTCGCCGATGCGGAGGCGATGGCGGCGCGCGCCGCCGAGCGCCGGGTGCCGCTGGTGGCGGGACACCTCCTGGTGTTCCACCCGGCGGTCCAACGGCTCCGGGAGCTGGTCGGGGCGGGCACTCTCGGCCCGATCTACTATTTGTACGGGTTGCGCGTCAATCTGGGCCAGGTCCGCGCCGACGAGAACGCCCTCTGGAGCTTCGGCCCCCACGACGTGTCGGTGGCCCTGTTCCTGCTCGGCGAAATGCCGCTCCGGGTGGCGGCTCAGGGCCGCTGCTATCTTCAGGCCGGGATCGAGGACGTGGTCTTTCTCACCATGGAATTCGGGAGCGGCGTGCTGGCCCATGTGCACCTCTCCTGGCTCGACCCTCACAAGGAGCGGCGCTTGACGGTGGTGGGTGCGAAACAAATGGCGGTGTTCGACGACATGGAGCCGCGGGAGAAGCTGCGGATTTACGACAAGGGGGTGGATCGGCCTCCCGACTACGGCTCCTTCGGCGAGAGCCTGGCGATCCGCGAGGGCGACATCTTCATTCCCCGGATCCCGAACGTGGAGCCCCTGGCGGCGGAGCTGACCCATTTCGTTCGGGTGGCCCGGGGGGAGGAGGCCCCCCGGCCCGGAGCCCGCGCGGAGGACGGGGTGCGGGTGGTTCGCGTCCTGGAGGCCGCGTCGCGCTCGCTGGCGGGC
>DATLXT010000048.1:0-2166 GCA_035575475.1 Gemmatimonadales bacterium
CTCGGTGCTCCAGTGGCTGGTCGCGGTGGCCGCCTACCTCCAGGGGACGGCGGCCGGGGGCCCGCGGGCGGTCCTCCGGAGCCTCGTCGCCATCGCCTACGACGTCCTGTTCTTCGCCCTGCTCGCCCGGGTGGTGCTGTCCTGGTTCGGCATCGGCCGGTACACGCGGTGGATGCGTCCCGTGTACTGGCTCACCGATTGGCTGGTGGAGCCCGTCCGGCGGGTGCTGCCGCCCTTCGGCGCCTTCGACTTCAGCCCGCTCGCAGCGCTGCTGGTGCTCTGGCTGCTCCAGCGGATCCTGCTGGCGATCCTGTGAGGGGGCGCGGTGCCGGGCATGGCGGCGGAGCGTCGCTGCGAGCGGCGCCGCTAGGCCGTCAGGGCGCGACGAAGCTCGTCGTCCGACACCCCCTCCACGCGCACCACCTTCCGGCGCCCCCGCTCACCGCCGGTGATCCGCACCGCGTTCCGGGGCACGCCCAGCCGCCCGGCCAGGAAGCGCACGAGCTCGGCGTTGGCTCGGCCGGCCACGGGAGGCGCGGCCACCCGGATCTTGATGGCGTCACCGTAGGTTCCCGCGATTTCGGTCCGTCTCGCCCGAGGCACCACGTGCACCGCCGCGACGGCGTACCGCCGGTCGCTCACGGCGCACGTCCCTTGAAGACCTGGAACAAGTAATAGAGCGAAGGGAACAGCACCACCGCGCCCAGGGCCAGCGCGATCAGCACCAGGCGCAGGGTGACGGCCGGCGCGGCGGCCGCGTCCACCGTGAGATCGGGGGGTACGAGGTACGGATACTGGGCCAGCCCCCAGCCCCAGAGGATGAGCGAGACCTGCGCCGCCGCCGCCACCCGGGCGACCCGGTAGGCCCGCCGCCACAGGGCGGCGAGCGCGGTCAGCGCCGTCGCGGCGGTGAGCAGGTGCAGGGGCAGGGCCCAGGCTGCGGTCACGAGCCCCTCCCAGACCAGGGGCGCTTCGCGACGCGAGAGCACCAGCGCCAGCGCCGCCGCGAAGAAGAGCGCCACGCCCGCGGCCAGCGCGCGACGGCGGAAGTCTTCCCGCAGGTCCTCCTGCCCGGCTTCCAACGTCAGGTACACGGCGGCGAGAAAGGCGAAGGACACCACGGCGAACACCCCTACGGAGAAGGCGAACGGGGTCAACCAGGGGCGCACGTACCCGGCCATGAATCCGGCACCCAGCCGCGCGACGCCCTCTCCCACCGCGCCCGCGGCGATCGCGCCGAGCGTGGTACCCAAGAGGAGCGGGGTCAGGAGGCTCGCCACGGCGAACGTGCGGCCCCAGCGGCGTTCGCTCTCATCGCGCTCGGTGCCGTAGGAGCGGAAGGCGAAGGCCGAACCGCGGAGCACGATTCCGATCAGGGCGAGGGCGAGCGGGATGTGGAGCACGACCGCCAGGCGGGCGAAGGCGGAGGGGAAGCCGGTGAATAGCAGGACGATCGCGAGGATCAGCCAGACGTGGTTCGCCTCCCACACCGGACCGATGGCGTGCGCCACCAATTCCCGCTGGCCGTCCTTTCTCGGCCCCGCCGCCAGGAGGTCCCACACCCCGCCTCCGAAGTCGGCGCCGCCCAACACGACGTAAAACGTCAGGGCGACCAGGATGACGCCGGCGACGAGGTCGGCGAGCGTCATGACGGCGTCGCCGGTCGCCCGCCGCCCGAGGAGCCGGGGGCGGGGGCGGGGGCGGGGGCGGGGGCGGGCGTCCGGACGATGTGGTGATGCAGGAGATGGGCCACGATCACCGCGAGGAAGCAGTAGAGGAGCGTGAAGGCCGTGAACGGCACCACCAGGCCCGGCATCGGGGTCACGGCGTCCGCGGTCCGCATCACGCCGTAGATCACCCAGGGCTGGCGGCCCAACTCGGTCACCATCCAGCCCGCTTCCACCGCGATGAACCCCAGGGGGGTGCCCAGCGCCACCGCCCGGAGGAACCAGGGCCGTGTGACCCAGTCCCGCTTTCGCCACGCCAGCCACCCCGCCCAGAGCCCCACTGCCGCGAGATAGGTGCCCAGGGCCACCATCACCTGGAACGAGAGATGCACCAGGGGCACGTTGGGCCACTGGTCGCGCGGAATCCGGTCGAGCCCGATGACCTCGGCCCGGGGATCCCGGAAGGCGAGGAGCGAGAGAGCGGCGGGGATTTCGATGG
>DATLXT010000049.1:0-6020 GCA_035575475.1 Gemmatimonadales bacterium
CCGCAGCGAGCGGGGATTCTCCAGGGCGTAGACGTTGTGGCTCCCGTCCTCGTAATAGGCGAAGGCGAGGCGGTCGGCCTCGCGGGCCCACGACAACACCGGGGACAGCGCTGAAATGCCGCTCGCGCCGGTGAAGAAATCGGTCAGCTGGTACACCTCGCCGTCGGCGAGGTCGTAGAGGAAGATGTTGCTGATGCCGGTGCGGTCGGACACGAAGGCCAGGGACCGGCCGTCCGGCGACCACTGCGGGTTGATGTTCTTGCCCTGGTCCATCTTCTCCGGTAGCTCGATTCGGCCGCTCTCGAGCTGAAGCAGGGCGATGCGCAGGTTGCCGAACCGCAGCAGGTCGAAATCGGTGTCGGGGCCCCGGTCGGTGGTGAAGGCGAGGGTGGTGCCGTCGGGCGACCACACCGGCTGGAGGTCGGCGTACCGGTCGTGGGTGAGCCGGCGCAGGCCCGAGCCGTCGCGATTGATCAGGTAGAGGTCCGACAGGCCGCCGTCGAAGCCGGTGAACACGAGCTGCTGGCCGTCGGGCGACCAGCTCGGCGTCTGCAGGCCGTTCAGCGGGACCTCGATGCGCCGCTCCTCCCGGCCGCGGCGGACGTCGAGGATGACGAGGTCGTCCCGATCTTCGTGTTTCACCGCGATGGCGAAGTAGCGGCCGTCGGGGGAGAACGCGCCCGAGGAGAAAATGAACCGGAGGCTCTCGTAGTTGCTGGAGAGGGCGGAACGCACCAGTCGCCGCCGCACCCGCCCGGTCTCGGCGTCGGCCAGCCAGAGGTCCACGAAGAACCCGTTCCGCTCGCTGAAGAACGCCACCTGGCGCCCGTCCGGGGTCAGGGCCGGCGCCAGGTTGTAGGTGCCGCTGGTGCGGCGCTGGTTCAGCACCACCTGTGCGATGCGCCGGGCCCGGTAGTGATCGGCCAGTTGCGGCAGGTAGGTGGTCTGGACCGCATCCCGCCAATCGTCGGAGAGCTGCTCCAGCGTGAGCCCGGTGGCGCGCTTCACGGCCCCCTCGATCCCGCCGGTGGCCGAGGCCTGGAGGATTTCGCCCACCACCTCGTCGCCCCAGCGCTCGCCGACGTAGGAGAAAATCGCGTGGCCGAACCGGTAGGGGAAAATGTACGGGTTGTAGCTCAGCTCCTCGATGCTCGGAAGCTTCCCCTCCAGGGCCGCGTCGCGCAGCCACATCGCGGTATGGGGATCGATGGGGCCGAGCGACAGATACTCCGCCATTCCCTCCATGAACCACCCCGGCGGATTCACCCGGATGAGGGTCTGGATGCCCGAACCCGGCCGTCCCCGGCTGTACACGTCGTACTGGAACTGGTGCACCATCTCGTGCTGGAGGACGTGCTCGAAGTCGGCGTAGGCCCCGGTGAAGGGCAGCACCATGCGATGTTTGAAGAACTCGGTGACGCCCTGGGTGCCTTCGGAGACCTCGCCGGGCAGCGCGTTGGTCTGCTGGAAGTCGGAGTGCGAGGCGTAGAGGATGATGGGCTTCCGCCCGCGGAACTCGTGGTGCAGGACCCGGGAGAGCCGGGCGTAGGCGCGCTCGGCCATGCGGGCGGCGTCGAGCGCCGCCTCCCGCTCGCGGTCGTAGTAGTAGACGTCGAAGTGCTCGGTCTGGATGATCTTCCAATCGAAGGTGCGGTACTGGACCTTGTTCTGCCCGAAGTACTGCCCCGCGACCGGCCCCGCGCCCCCCAGCACCAGCGCCACCACCGCCGCCGTTCGCCGCATCACCCTCATCCTTTCCGCTCCGGGGTCCCGGCCGCGATGACCGGCGCGTCGCCCCAGAGCCGCTCCAGCTGATAGAAGGCCCGGGTCTCGGGATGAAACACGTGGACCACGAAATCCACGTAGTCGAGGAGCACCCACCGCCCCTGGTTCAGTCCTTCCACATGATGGGGCGCGATCCCCCGGGGCGCCAGCGCCGTCAGGAGATGCTCCGCCATGCCCCGGACGTGCGCGTCCGAGGTGCCGGAGGCGATGACGAAGTAGTCGGCCGCCGAAGAGAGCCCCCGCAGGTCCAGCACCACCGCGTCCACCGCCTTGCGGTCTTCCAGGGCGGCGGTCACGAGCCGCAGCGCCTGCCGCGGCGTGATGCGTCGGCGTCGAGGCCCCCGCGCCCGGTCCGCCATCCCTCCCCTCATAGCGCCGGCCTCACCAGTTTGTTCCGTCCTCCACCTGGTAAAACACGCCCCAGGCCCCGAGCCCCGCGTGGGCCGCGATCACCGGTGTCACCGGGTGGACCAGGCACTGCTTGGGCCGGTAGCGCTCCACCAGCTCGTCGTGCAGGGCTCGGGCGAACTCCGGAATCCCGGCGTGGACCACGCCCAACCGCAGCTCGCGCGGGCCAGGGGCCAGGGCGGCATCCAGGAGATCGAGAATCCGGCGTCGCACCGCTGCCGCGCCCCGCACCCGGGCCACCGGCTCCACCGCGCCGTCCCGGGCGATCTCCATCACGGGCTTGAGATTCAGCCGGGTCCCCACCCAGGCCCGGGCCCGTCCTACCCGGCCCGAGCGCACCAGCCGCTCGAAGTTGGCCACGGTGAAGAAGCCGCCCGACTGGTCCCGTACTCGCTCCAGCTCCGCGGTGATGCGTTCGGGAGACCAGCCCCGGGCGGCGAGTTCCGCTCCGCGGAGCACCAGCAGCCCCTGGCCCAACGAGGCGCTTCGGGAGTTCACCACGGTCACCCCCGGCGCGCCAGCCTCCCCCAGCGCCCGGGCCGCCGCCTCGGCGGCGGCGCAGGTACCCGACAGGGCCCGGGAGAGCACCACGGCCACCACCTGATCGGCGCCGCGCAGGGCGTCCCGAAACGCGTCGGTGAAGGCCTGGGGCGCGGGCTGCGAGGTGGTGGCGTCCATGCCGGCGGCCAGGCGGCCGAAAAACTCCTCCGAGCTCATCTCGAGGCGGTCTCGGTACACCCGCTCGCCCAGCACGAGCTGGACCGGAACCAAGCCGATGGCATGCTCCACCACCAGCGCGTCGGGCAGGTCGCAGGCGGTGTCGGTCACGAGGGCGACGGCGCGCCGGGCGGCCAGGGCCGCATGCTGGGCTCGCATGTCCTCGGCCTTGGTCTCCTCGACCGTGCCCCAGGAGGCCGCCAGCCGAAACACCGCCTGCGGGTCGTCGGTGTGGACGTGTGCCTTGACCAGCCCGCGGGTCTCGAGCACCACGATCGAGCCGCCCAGGGGACGGAGCGCCTGGCGCAGGGCGGCGGCGCCGGGCAGGGCGGGCCCGCGCACCAGCACCTCGGTGCAGAATCGGAAGTCCCGGTCCGGGGTCACGGCGGTCTGGGCGGCGGCGTCCGGGCCGGGACGCTCCACCGCCCCGGCCGCGACTTCGCCTTCCTCCATGAGCCGCCGCACACCTTCCAGGAACCGAACGAAGCCCTTGGCGCCGGCGTCCACCACGCCCGCGGCCTTGAGCACGGCCAGAAGCTCCGGGGTGCGGTCGAGCGCGCCGTGAGCGCGAGCCACCACGCGTCGCATGAAGCGGCGCAGGTCGCCCTCGGTGCGGGCGCGCTCGGCTTCCTCCGCCGCCTCCCGCGCCACCGTGAGGATGGTGCCTTCGACGGGATCCTCGAGCGCGCCGCGCAGGCGCTCGAACCCCTGGCGCACGGCGCCCGCCAGGTCGGCGGCCGTGGCCCGCAGCCGCTCGCCGAGTCCCTCGCGGACCCCCAGCAGGAACTGCGAGAAGAGGAGGCCGGAATTGCCGCGGGCGCCGCGGATGCTGGCATCGGCCGCGGCGGCGGTCACGCGAGGCAGCCCCGGCGCGGGATCGAGCGCACGCAGGGCGCGCGCCACTTCGCGCAGGGTCAGGGTGAGGTTGGTGCCGGTATCGCCGTCCGGCACCGGAAAGACGTTGAGGCGATTCAGCTCGTCCCGGCCGGCGGCCACCCAGTCGGCGGCGGCGAGGAGGGAGCGCCGCAGCCGCGGGCCGTCCACGTAGGCGATGCCGGCGGCCACGGCGCCGGGGCTACGCCTCCTCGTCCTTCACGACCAGGATCGTGATCTCCGGCCGCACGTCGGGATGGAGCTTGAGGCCGACCTTGAACTCGCCGAGCGAGCGGATCGGTTCGGGGAGGTCCACCCGCCGCTTGTCCACGTGGATTCCCCGCTCTTCGAGCTTGCGCTGGATATCGCCCGCGGTCACCGAGCCGTAAAGCTTGTCCTCCTCCCCCACCTTGACGGCGAAGGTGAGCCGGACGCCGGCCAGCCGGTCGGCTTCCTGGGCGGCGGCCTCGCGCTCGGCGGCCCGCTGGCGCGCGATGCGCTCGGCCTCGTAGGCGATCTTCTTCTTGTTGGCCTCGGTGGCCGGGTAGGCGAGCCCCTTGGGGAGGAGGTAGTTGCGGGCGTACCCGTCTTTCACGCTCACTACGTCCCCGGCCTTGCCGAGATCTTTCACGTCTTCCCGCAGAATGATCTCCATCCCAGCCTCGCTGAAGCGTTGAGCCGGCCGCGCCGCGGGGCCGGCGGTCGGTGGAGCGGGGCTCAGCCCGTGTACCCGCGGATGTAGGGCAGCAGGGCGAGCTGGCGCGCCCGCTTGATCGCGGTGGCGAGCTGGCGCTGATGCCGGGCACACATGCCGGACAGCCGGCTGGGCAGGATCTTGCCGCGCTCGGTCAGGAACCGTCCCAGGGACCGGTCGTCCTTGTAGTCCAGGACTCGGATGCCCGACTCGCAGACCGGGCACGTCTTGGTGGGCCGCCTCATGCCTCGTCCTCCTCCAGCAGGTCCTCCTCCTCCGGCGCGGCGAGCGGGGCGGCCACGGGCCGGGGCTGCTCCTCCTCCGCCACGACCACCAGGAACCGCAGCACGCCCTCGTCGAGCTTCACGACGCGCTCATACTCGCTCAAGAGCTCCGGGGCGGTCTCGAACTGGGCCACCACGTAGTAGCCCGTCTCTTTCTTCTTGATGGGGTAGGCCAGCGTCCGCTTGCCCCAGTGATTCACGTTGGTGATCGTGCCCCGGCCGTCCCGGGTGAGCAGGGCGTGGAAGCGTTCGAGCTTCTCGGTGATCGCGGGCTCGTCCAGGCCGGAATCGAAGATATAGACCGTCTCGTAACGACGGGCCATGCCACCTCCCTTCGGGCGTGAGCGACCCGGCGCTGGTGCGGCGCCGAGTAGGGGATCTGGGTGAGGGAAACATAGGGGGCCGGGCGGGTGCGCGGTAGGGCGAGGCCGGCGGCGTTGACGGCGTCCGGTCCGCCGGCCATTGTTGAGGCGGGAGCCCGCTCCCATGACGCGTCTCGCGGTTCTCTGCGCCGGCTACGGCTGGCTCGCGGCCGCCGCCCCCGCGGCGGCCCAGGCCGCGGGCGACTCCGCCCGCCTGGGCGGAACGGTCCGCTCCACCTTCGACGGCCGGCCGGTGGCGGGCGTGATGGTGGCCATTCCGGCCTTCCGGACGTTTCAGGTGACCGACTCCACGGGCGAGTTTCTGCTCGCCGCCGTGCCGGCCGGACGCCATCGGGTACGGGTGGCCTACGCCGATCAGCCGCCCCTCGAGCTGGACGTGGACCTGGTCGCGGGCCGCACCGTGCCGATCAGCGTGCTGGTGCAGGTCGGGGCGGTCGAGATTCAGCCGGTCGTGGTTCTGGGGGACCGGGCGGACCGCCGGCTGGACCTGGCCGGGTTTTACGAGCGGCGCCGCCTGATTCGGGCCTGGTTCTACACCGAGGAGCAGATCGACACCCGCCGGCCCATGGCGCTCACCCACATGCTCAGCGGCACGGGGCTCTTCGTGCGCTGCACCCGGCGTGGGTGCCGGGTTTCCCAGCGCGTGGCCGGCCGGGTGTGCGAGGTGCCGATCTACCTCGACGGGATGTGGGTGCCGGACTACGACCTCGACTGGGTGCCGCCGCAGGACGTGGCCGGTCTCGAGATCTATCGGGGCGCCGCCACCACGCCGCCGCAGTTCTCGATCCACAGCACGGGGTGCGGCGCGGTGGTGGTGTGGACCAAAACCCAATAGGCGCCGGCCGCCGGCTCAGACGTTGAACCGAAACAGCAGCA
>DATLXT010000050.1:0-5019 GCA_035575475.1 Gemmatimonadales bacterium
CGGGGAGGCGCTTCTTCAGGCGCGCCAGCCAGTCCACCGGCCAGCTCGCGAGCCAGTGGAGTTCCGGCAGGTCCACCTTGAGCGCCTTGACCGCCGCCTCGCACTCGATCCGCCGCCGGTCGGCCTCGCTCCGGGCATCGCGCCTCCGGACGCCGGTGTCCACGAGCAGGAGGCGCCCAGAAAAGGGGACGTAGCGGGTCGCCAGGGAGGCGCACTCGACCAGCAGGGCCCGGCCCGGCTTGGCCAGCGCCGCCACCGCGTGATCCATCAGGCCGCAGCGCGCCCCCACCTGGTCGTGTTCGGCGCGAAAGGCCACGCCCGCGACCTGCCGCGGCGTGAGCGACGCCCCCGCCAGGGCCGCGAGCGCCCGTGCCCCGGCCACCGCCAGCGCCGCCGACGACGCCAGCCCCACTCCCATGGGGATTTCGCTCGCCACCGCCACCCGGGCGCCGCCGCCCGGGGGCACCGCCTCGAGCGCCCACAGCTCCCGCATCACCCCGGCGAGATAGCCTCCCCAGCCGGGCGCGAGCGTTTCCTGCCAGGCGATGCGCTCCGGACGCCGGCCGAGGGACACCTGGGCTGAAACGACGTCGAGCGCGCCGGGCTCGCCCGGGCCCACCGCCACAGTGGCGCGGGTCCCGATGGCGACGGGGAGCACCGGCCCGCCGTTGTAGTCGGTGTGGCCCCCGATCAGATTCACCCGTCCCGGCGCCGACGCCGCCTGGAGCGCGGGCTGGCCGAAGGCCTCGAGGAAGAGTCTTAACGCTTCACGCCGCATAGGTTTGACAACGGTCCGGGGCAATGCTACCGTATCCCCGCCGGTTCCACCATCTCCCCCATCGTTTTCCGGAGACAACGGTATGCGGCGGTTTGCGTTCTGGCTGTTGACCGGAGTCCCTTCCCTGCTCGCGGCGCAAGGGTTCGGCGTCTACGAGCACGGGACGTGTGCCATGGGCCGGGCGGGCGTGGCCGCCGCGGCTCCGTGCCCGGACGGCAGCGCGATCTTCTTCAATCCCGCGGGCCTGGCCGGGTTGGCCGGCAAACGCGTCACCGTCGGCACCACCCTGATTCAGGCTGTGGGGGGGTTCACCGACGATCGCACCGCCACCCGAACCGACCTCGACAACCCCCTGATCCCCGTTCCCAGCGCCTATTTCACCTACGCCGTGAGCCCCAAAGCCACGGTGGGGCTGGGCGTCTATGCCCCCTACGGACTCGAGACGCGGTGGCCTTCCGACTTCGCCGGACGGTTCCTGGGCTACAACACCAACCTCCGCTCGGTCTACGTCCAGCCCACGGTCGGATACCAGATTCACGAGCGCCTCAAGGTCGGGGTGGGCCTGGCGTACATCTACAGCTGGCTGGAGCTCAAGCAACGGGTGGATCTCTCGGCGCAGGCGGTGCCCTCGCCGGCCGTGCCGCCCGGCACCACGTTTTACCAGCTCGGCATCCCCTTCGGCACCGACATCGCGGACGCCCAGCTCACCGCCAACGGCAGCGGGTTCGCGGTCAACTTCGGGGCCATTCTCAAAGTGACCGATCGGCTCTCGGTGGGCGGGCACTGGCTCACGCGCAAGACCATTGACTACGAGGGAGACGCCGAGTTCACCCAGCTCAGCACCGGCCTCACGCTGGCGGCCAACAATCCCCTGGGCCTGCCGGCGGGCACGCCGGTGGACGCGATCGTCCAGCCCCTCTTTCTGCCCGGCCAGCCGTTCGCCAACGGCGGAGCGAGCACCACCATCACCCTGCCGCCGCAGGGCTCGCTGGGCGTCGCCTATCAGGCGACCGACGACTGGACGGTGATGGCCGACTGGCACTACGTGGTCTGGGGCTGGTTCCACGCCCTACCGGTGGACTTCGAGAACCCGGGCACCCCGGACTTCACCCTCTACGAGGGGTATCGGGACACCCACGGCTTCCGGCTGGGGAGCGAGTACCGGTACTCGGCCAAGTACACGGTGCGGGCCGGGTACCTGTACCACGGCGCCGCGGCGCCTCCCGAGACGGTGACGCCGCTCCTCCCCGAGGGATCCCGCAACGAGTTCACCATTGGCGTGGGCGCCCAGCTCACGCCCAAGCTCTACGGCGACTTCGGCTATCAGTTCATCAAGCAGAACGACCGCCGCGGGCGGGTCCACGAGTCCACCGTCGGCAACTCCGGCATCTACGAGTTCTCGGCGCACCTGGTGGGCGTCGGGCTCTCCTACACCTTCTGAGAGCGAGACTGAGCGCCATGCTTCGAAACGCCAGCCTTCTCGGTCGGACGGCCCTCGGCCTCCTCTGGTTGGGCGTCGCGGCCTGCAATCAAGACGTGCTCCTGCGTCCCGCCAACAGCGTGCCGGTGGATCCCCTCTTCACCCGGTACGTCGCCCTTGGCAACTCGATCACGGCGGGGTTCCAGGCGGGCGGGATCAACGAGGTCACCCAGAACGAGTCCTACGCGGTCCTCCTGGCCCGCCAGATGCGCACCCCGTTCTTCATTCCGGCCATGAGCCTGCCGGGGTGCCCGTCGCTCTTCACCAACGTGTTCACCCAGACCCGGGTGGCACCCACGGTGCCCTGCGCGCTGCGGAAGCGGGATCCGATTCCTTCGCCCTACATCAACAACGTGGCGGTCCCGGGCGCCGAAGTGATGGACGCTATCTCCAACCTGGACACCGCCTCGAACGCCAACGCCCTGACGACGTTCTTTCTGGGCGGCATGACCCAGGTCCAGATGCTCCGCCGGGTGCGGCCGACCTTCGTGTCGATCTGGATCGGGAACAACGACGTGCTGGGGGCGGCCACCAATGCGGCCAACGGGGGCGACACCACCCGGATCACGCCGGCGGCGACCTTCGCCGCGCGATACGGAGCGATGCTGGACTCGATCGACGCCGTGAACCCGGCCGGCGGCGTGCTGGTCGGCGTGGCCAACGTCACGGCCATTCCCTTCTTCTCCGCGGGCGCCGCGTACTGGGTGGTGAAGAACACCACCGGCACCCTCCCGCCCACCTTCACCGTGGACAACAACTGCGCCCCGGTGGCGACCCAGATCCCGGGCGCCCGGGGCGACTCGGTCCTGGTCCCCTTCCCCTATGGCGGCGCGCTGATCGCCGCCGCGGCGGCCGGGACGCCCACCGTGCTGAGCTGCTCGGACACGGTGCGACAGATTCTCGTGCCCCGAGAGCTGCTGCGCCTCGGGGCGGCCGTGACGGCGTATAACCAGACCGTCTCGGCGGCGGCGGCCGCGCGGGGGTGGGCCTACCTCGACCCCAATCCCACGCTCGATTCCCTGCGGGCCCTCCCCGCCGAGGTCGCGCCGTTCCCGACCTTCGGGGCACCGTGCTCTGCCAACCCGTTCGGCGCCTCCTTCAGCTGCGACGCGGTGCACCCCGCCGCCAAGGTTCACCGCCTGATCGCCAACAAGCTGATCCAGGCCATCAACGCGCAGTACCGCACCACCCTCGCGCCGATCCCCTGAGGTCGAGCGCGGGAGGCGGAAGGGGGAATGCGGAGTGGGGTATCACTCCGCATTCCGTTTTTCCGGGCGTCCGCTGATGCGCCGTCTTCTGGTTCTCGCCCTCTGCTGGCCCCTCGGGGTCGAAGCCCAGGCCGTCCCCCGCGCCGACATCCCGCCCCGGGGCGCGGTGAAGGTCACCTTCGACCCGCTGATCGAGCTGTGGGACGAGCAATTCCTGGGCGGCCGGCGGGTGAGGCTCGACGCCCCGCTCGACGGCGACACGGTGGGCGACGCCTACATCCCGCTACTGGCGCGCCTGGAGCAGGACGTGCGGACGGCGGGAGACTTCCCCGGCTTTCGCACCAGTCTGGGGAACGTCGTCTTCGGCCTGCGCCACGAGCGGCGCACCACGCCGATCACGGCCGAAGTCGGCGTGACCGACCGGCTGTCGCTGGGCATCCGCCTGCCGCTGGTTCGGGTGTTCACGCGGGTCGCCCTCCGTACGGACCCGACGGGCGCGACGCTCGGCCTCAATCCGCTCATGACCGACGCGACCGCCGCGGCGAGCTACCAGGCGTTCTTCGCCGACTTCGACCAGGCCTTGACGCGCTTGCAGCAGAACATCGCCGGGGGATCCTACGGCTGCCCGGGCAGCGCGCAGTGCGCTCAGGCGACGGCATTCCTGGCCCAGGCCCGCGGCGTGCGCGATGCCCTCGGCCGGTCGGTGTACGGAACGGGAACGGCCCCGAGCGCGCCCTTTCTCCCGCTCGCCGCCTCGGAGGGCGGGGCCCGCATCAGCGCGAACCTCGCCCGGATCCAACAGGAGCTGAGCGGGACCTGGGGCGTGACCGGCTTCACCAGCGCGTTCCTGATGCCCGCCGAGCCGGTGGACGCCGCGGGGCTGGCGGCGGTCCTCGCCGACACCGCGTACGGGTTCGGGGTGGCGCCGTTCACCGCCACTCCCCGCCGTCTGCGGTACTGGGCGGGAGATCTGGAGGTCGCGGCACGCTACCGGATCGTGGCCCGCTCCGGGTATGCCGCGACGTTGGGCGCGCTCGCACGGATCCCGACCGGGCACCCCGACTCGCCGAACGACGTACTGGATGTCCCCACAGGGGACGGACAGCTGGATCTGGAGGGACAGCTGGTCCAGGAACTCACCCTGCCGGGGGGCCTGTGGGTCAACGCCAGCCTGCGGGTGGGCGTGCAGCGGCCGGGCGAGCGGGAGCGCCGGGTGGCGCCGCCGGACGCGTTTCTGGTTCCGCGGGCCGCCCTGGCCCGGCTGCGCTGGGATCCGGGTGACTACGTCGCGGCGGACCTGGCCCCGATGCTCCGCCTCTCCGGCCACGTCGCGGTGGGGGCGACGCTGGGGTACCTCGCTCGCCGGCGCGACCGCCACGCCTTCCTCACGCCGCAGGACTCGATGGATCTCGCCCTCCGGCTCGGGGTCCCCACCGCCGCCTCGGTGCTCGACGCCGGAACGGCCAGCAGGCTCGTCCGCCTGGGGGTGGCGGCCACCTACGTGGGCCCGGCGGTCGAGGGCGGCCTGTCGGTGGAATGGCAGCTCAGCGCCC
>DATLXT010000051.1:0-19979 GCA_035575475.1 Gemmatimonadales bacterium
GGGAAGATGGCTTTCGCCGGGCCGCCTGGCTAGCTTCGGGCCGACATCGTCGCCCCAGCGGGAGACCCCCATGCCCAGACGGAAGCCCGCGCCCGCCGGCCCCGGCGGGCGGCCCGAGAGCCTGATGATGAGCTACGGGTATCGTCCCGAGTGGTCGGAAGGCGCCCTGAAAGTCCCCATCTTCCAAACCTCCACCTTCGTCTTCCGGAGCGCCGAGGAGGGGAAGGCATTCTTCGAAGTGGCGTACGGGCTCCGCCCGCCCGGCCCGGGCGAGGTCCCGGGGCTCATCTACAGTCGCATCAACAACCCCGACCTCGAGATCCTGGAGGATCGCCTGACGCTGTGGGATCGCGCCGAAGCGTGCGCCGTGTTCAACAGCGGGATGGCCGCCATCGCCACGACCCTGCTCGAGTTCCTGCGGCCCGGCGACGTCCTGCTGCACAGCCAGCCGCTGTACGGCGGCACCGATCACCTGGTGAAGCATGTGTTGACCCGCATGGGGGTGACTCCGATCGGTTTTCCCGCCGGCGCGCCGGCGGAGGAAATCGAACGGCGGCTGAAGACGGGACTGGCGGGAAGGCCGCTCGGCGCGGTCCTGGTCGAGACCCCCGCCAACCCGACCAACGCGCTGGTGGATCTGGCGTGCTGCGCCTCGCTGGCCCGCCGACACTCCACGCCGGACCGCCAGGCACCCCTGCTCGTGGACAACACGTTCCTGGGTCCCCTGTGGCAGCAACCCCTGGCCCACGGGGCGGACATCGTCCTCTACTCGGCCACCAAGTTCATCGGCGGCCATTCCGACGTCATTGCCGGCGCGGCGCTCGGGTCCCGGCCGCTCCTGGACCGGGTCCGCGCGCTCCGGACCTTCCTCGGCACCCTGGCCGACCCCTGGACCGGCTGGCTCCTGCTCCGCAGTCTGGAGACCCTCAAGCTGCGCATGACGTCGCAGATGAAGAACGCCCGCTATGTGGCCGACTTCCTGGCGCGCCACCCCAAGGTGGAGCGGGTGTACTACCTCGGGCACCTGAAGCCCGACGATCCCCAGTACGCGATCTACCGCAAGCAGTGCAGCGCACCGGGCTCGATGGTATCGTTCGACGTTCGGGGCGGCGAGGCGGCGGCGTTTCGGGTCCTCAACGCCCTGAGACTCATCAAGCTGGCCGTGAGTCTGGGCGGCACCGAGTCGCTGGCCGAGCATCCCTACAGCATGACGCACGCGGATGTGGCGCCCCGAGACAAGCAGGCCATGGGGCTCACCGAGAGCATGATCCGCCTGTCCGTGGGAATCGAACATCCCGACGACACCATCGCGGACCTGGAGCAGGCGCTGGCACACGCGTGAGTCATTGGGTGGTGTATCTGCTCCGCTGCGGCGACGGCTCGCTCTACACCGGGGTCACCCGCGATTTGCCGCACCGCCTCGCGGTCCATCGCGCGGGCCGCGGCGGGGCCTACACGCGGTCCCGCCTGCCGGTGCGGCTGGTGTACTGTGAGTCCCAGCGAGACCGGGGGGCCGCCTTGCGGCGAGAGGCGGCCATCAAACGCCTGAGCCGGCGCGCCAAGCTGGCCCTCGTGGGCCGGGCCCCGGCCATTCGGAGGCAGGGAGGGTGAGACTGCGGCGCGGCGAGGTCCTGTTGGGGGTGGGCGCGCTGATCGTCGCCGGCGTTTGCGTACGCCTGGGGATCTGGCAACTCCACCGGCTGGCTGAGCGCCGGGCGAGGAACGCCGAAATCCGCGCCGCCCGCGAGCGACCGCCGCTCGAGGTGACTGGCCCGGGGATGGCCGCCGAGAGTGTGGCCCATCGGCGGATCCTGGTGCGGGGCGTCTACGACTACGAACACGAGCGGGTGTGGCGGGGGCGAACCTACGAGGGGATGCCGGGCGTGCACGTGATCACGCCCCTCGAGCTCCCCGGCGGTGGCTCGGCCGTCCTGGTGGATCGGGGCTGGGTGCCGTCGCCCGATGCGGCGCGCATCGACCTCTCGGCCTGGCGGGGTCCGGACTCGGCGGTGGTGCGAGGCTACGGGGTGGCCCTGCCGCGGGGCCGCGGAGACGTGGATCCTCGCCTGCTGGCCGACAGCGTGCCCTACGTGCTCCTCCCCTTCGGGGTCCAGGCCCTGCCTCCCGACTCGCCTCGGGGAGGCCCCGCGGGCGCTTCCCGCGTCGGCCGCCGGCCCCCGATCCCCGTGCCGCCGCCGGCTCTGGACGAGGGGCCACACCTTTTCTACGCCGTCCAGTGGTTCAGCTTCGCGCTGGTGGCGCTCGTCGGCACCGGGGCGCTGTTGCGTCGCTCGGCCGGCGAACGCGCGAGGCTTCCTTTACCGCCCTCGCGGGGCGATATTTCCTGACGGGAGCCCGCGGGCGCCGCGCCCGCGGGTTTCGTGTTCCGGCCCTCTCCAAAGGAGTCTCCGTGGCGCTCCCCGCTACTGCCGTGCCGCTGACGCGTCCCGTGAAGGTGGGTGAACTGGTGAAGCGGCGTCTTCGGGAGCTGGGGCGCAGTCCCCGCGACCTCGCCGAGGCGCTGGGCCTGCCGGAGCGGTGGGCGGCCGATCTGGTGGCGGGGCGGCGGCGCCCCCCGGCGCCGGCCCAGAGCCAGGTGTACGAGAGCATGACGCGGTTCCTGCGGCTGCACCGGAACGACCTGCCCCTCTGCGCCCGGGCGGAGCACGAGGAGCGGGACAACGGCCGGGGCCGGCCGGCCCGGCGGGTTCGGGAGTTACTGCTGGCGCTCTGTGTCCCCGGGCGGGCCCGGACCCTCGCGCGGCGCCTGGCGCGGCCGGGCGGCGTGGAGTTGGAGCGCCTGATCGTGGACCGCCTCCTGGCGGTCACCAAGGGCTTCGCCCGGCGTCAGCTGGAGGACGAATTCGGCATCCGCATCGCCGCGCGCCGGGCCGGGTCCACTCCGGCGGAGCGGCGGCTCCAGCTGCTCGAGTTCCTGGACACCACGGTCGCCACCCTCACGCCCGAGGACGTGACCTCGTTCATGCAGCCTCGACTCGACGGGTGGGACATCGACCTCGAGACCCGCGCGATGCGGATCGTGCTGAAGCCCTCGGACCCGGGCGTCTCCCCCCGACTCGCCTAGCCCGTCATCTGACGCGCGTCCCTCCCTTGATCACGAGGTCCGGGCGCGCCAGGAGCCCGATGTCCCGCAGGACGTCCCCCCGCACCGCGATGATGTCGGCGTAGCGCCCCGGGGCGATGGTGCCCAGGTCCTGCTCGCGGCGGAGGAACCGGGCGGGCCAGCGGGTCGCGCCCATGATCGCTTCCATCGGGCTCATGCCGAGCGCCACCCAGGTGGCGAGCTCGCGCCAGGTGGCATCCGAGTGGAAGTTCCCCGGGATGCCGGCGTCCGTCCCCACGAGCAGGGTCACGCCGCTGTTCCGCAACTCGTCGAACTTGCGCCGCAGGGTCGGGATGCGCCGGCGCACCAGGGCGAAGTAGGGGAGCGTGGGGTAGCGCTCGAGCGAGCGGGCGATGTCCCGGGCGATGTCGTCCGGCACGCCCTCGCGCCAGGCCGGGTCGTCCAGCCGCTCGGGAAAGCTGTCCGCGGTATAGACGAAGCCGAAGAGCGGCGAGATGGTCGGGGTCCAATAGAGCGTCTGGTTCCGGCGCCGGAGACCGTCGAGGACGTCCGGTGGGTAGCCCGGGGCGGTACCCAGCCCGGTGTGCTCGAAGTTGTCCACTCCCAATTTCAGGCCGATTCGGATCTCGTCCTCCCGATGCGAGTGCGCCACGACCGGCTTGCCCGCGGCGTGGGCCGTCTCGATCACGGCGCGGACTTCTTCCTCGGTCATCTGATCCTGGTCGATCAGCTTGATCACGTCCACCCCGGCTGCGATCAGCCGGCGGACTTTCTCCCGCGCGTCGGCCGGTCCCCGCACGCCCCAGCGGAAGCGGGCCTCGTAGGGGGCGTAGGGCTCGTGCTGGATGAACGGCCCGGAGACGAAGAGCCGCGGCCCCGGGATTTCGCCCCGCTCGATGCGGCGCTTGACCTCGAGGATGTCCTCGAGCGGGGCCCCGAGGTCCCGGGCTGTCGTGACCCCCGCGAGGAGGAGCTGCTTCGCGGCGGCGGGCATGATCTCCCTGCGGAAGCGGGCTTGGTAGGTGGTGTCCCAGTGCTCGTAGTCGGCGTGGCCCAGGATCATCAGGTGGACGTGCAGGTCCATGAGGCCCGGGAGCACGCTCATCCCCTCGGTCGAGATGACGCTCACCCCCGCGGGGACCTCCACCGCGCCCCGGGGTCCCACGGCCACGATGCGTTCGCCGGCGATGAGAATCACGCCGTCGTCGAGGGGCGGGCCGCCGTAGCCGTCGAGGATGCGCCCTCCGACCAGGGCCAGGGTGGGTTGCTGGGCGCCGAGGGCGGCGGGGAGCGTGGCCGGGCCGAGGCAGGCGAGCGCGAGGCCGGAAGCGAGGGCCCGGCGGGGGAGCGAGATCACGGGTAGGTTCCGGGTCTGGGGCTGGGGACATGCTAGGATGACGGCCGTGCCGGGGCGCGTCAAGCAGCCGTAGATTCGTCATCATGCGGCGAGCGCTCGGTGTCGGCTCCCTGTGTCCTCCCCTGATCGCCGCGCTGCTCGGGTGCGGCGGCGGCGAAGCCTTTGTGGGGCCCCGGGTGGACGCTCCCTTCGCCGGACTGTCCGCCGGCGTGTTGCACACCTGTGGCGTGACCGCCACAGGCCAGGTGTTCTGTTGGGGGTGGAATCGGGACGGCCAGCTGGGAGACGGGAGCCGCAGTGACCGGGCCGTGCCGGTTCGAGTGGACAGCCCGGTGCGCTTCGCCGCCGTCACCGCCGGCGGCGGCCACACTTGCGGCGTGGCGACCGACGGGAACGCGTATTGCTGGGGCTTCAACCTGAGCGGACAGCTCGGCGACGGGACTCAGGACTCCCGGCTCCGGCCCGTGCGCGTCGTCGGGGCCCGGACCTACACGTCGCTGGATGCCGGCGGTGCGTTCACCTGCGGCGCGGGGACCGACAGCGCGGCCTACTGCTGGGGCTGGGGGGCCGCGGGACAGCTGGGAGGGATCGCTCCCGAGGGCTGTCTTACCGCCACGGGCACCGATCCCTGCGCCCGAACGCCGATGGCGGTCTCGGGCGGCCTCCGGCTGGTCGAGGTCGCCGCGGGAGTCCGGCACGGTTGCGGCCTCGCCGCCGACAGCACCGCTTGGTGCTGGGGGGAGAACGGCAGCGGCGAGCTGGGAGACAGCGTGGTGGCGGACACGGCCGCCCCGGTGCCCGTCCTGGGCGGCCACCGGTTCGTCGCGATCACCGTGGGCTTCGAGCACAGCTGCGGCCTGGCGCCGGATGGGGAAGCGTACTGCTGGGGCTCGAACACCCTGGGGCAACTGGGAGACACCTCCGTAGGATCGTCGGCCCTGCCGCGGCTGGTCCTGGGCGGCATCACGTTCTCCTCGCTCTCGGCGGGTGCCACCCACAGCTGCGGGGTGTCGGTCCTGGGCGTGGCCTACTGCTGGGGCTCCAACGCCAGCGGGCAGCTGGGCACCGACGAGTCCCCGGCGAGCTGCGCGGTCGCGGGGGGCGACGTGGTGGGCTGCGCCCGGCGGCCGGTGGCGGTCGAGGGCGCCCTCAGCTTCACCCTGCTCGCCAGCGGCACCCATCATACCTGCGGCCTCACCACGAGCCAGGTGGCATACTGCTGGGGCCTGAACGACCGCGGGCAGCTGGGCGACGGCACCCGTCGGGGGAGCGCGCTCCCGGTGCGGGTCGCGAATCAGGACGCGGTCCCGTGACCCCGGGTCGGGTCACTGGGCACGCGGCCCTCGCCGCCTGGCTCGCGGCCGGCTGTTACGGGTACGCGCCGCTCGCCGAGCTCTCGCCCCGGGTGGGGGCCGAGGTCCGGGTGGAGCTCGCGGCGCCCGCCCGGATGTGATCGTGGGGGTGGGTCCGCTGGCGGGCTCGGGCGGAGACAGCAAGCCCAAGCCGCCGCCCTAGCGGCCCGGCGCCTTCAGGTTGCGCACGAAGTTCGCCACCGGAATGGCGGCGAGAGTCTGAATGCGGACCGTCCCCCGCGAGCTGAGCTCGACGGACACCCGGGCGATGGTCTCGTCATCGGGGCAGTCCACGATGCTGATGAAGTCGTAGGGGCCGAGGACGGCGTATTGGGCCGTGACTTTGGCCCCGAAGCGCTCGATTTCCTTGTTGACCTCCTGGAGCCGTTTGGGCGATTCCTTGAGGGTTCTGGCGCCCTCGTCGGTCAGATTACTCAGCAGGATGTAGGTCGGCATCGACGCCTCCTCGGGTCGCACCAAAGTCGCGCAGAACCGCGGTCCAGGAAAGGCGCCGAGGGAAACCGCAAGCCCGGCACGGACTTACGATTCCCCTCGGCGCCGGTTTCGGAAGCTGTTCGCGCGACCGTCAGGGTCGCTTCTCGATCGGCACGTAGTCTCGCGCCGCCGGGCCGGTGTAGACCTGGCGCGGGCGGGCGATCTTCTGTTCCGGATCGAGCAGCATCTCCTGCCACTGGGCCAGCCATCCCGGGGTGCGGCCGATCGCGAACAGCACGGGGAACATCTCCACCGGGAAGCGCATCGCCTCATAGATGATCCCCGAGTAGAAGTCCACGTTGGGGTAGAGCTTCCGGGTGACGAAGTACTCGTCCTCCAGGGCGATGCGCTCGAGCTCCACCGCGATCTCGATCAGGGGGTTTTTCCCGGTCACCTCGAAGACCTGGTCCGCGATGCGTTTGATGATCTTGGCGCGCGGGTCGTAGTTCTTGTAGACCCGGTGCCCGAAGCCCATCAAGCGCACCTCCCCCTGCTTCACCCGCCGGATGTAGGCCGGGATGTGGTCTCTGGAGCCGATCTCGCGCAGCATTCGGAGCACCTGCTCGTTGGCGCCGCCGTGGAGCGGCCCGTAGAGCGCCGCTGCCGCCGCGGCCATGGCGGAGTAGGGGTCCGCGTGGGACGATCCCACCGAGCGCATCGCGTTGGTCGAGCAGTTCTGCTCGTGATCGGCGTGGAGGATGAAGAGCACGTCCAGGGCCCGCTCCAGCACGGGGTTGGGGACGTACTTCACCTCGGTCGCCTTGAACATCATGTTGAGGAAATTCCCGCTGTAGCTCAGATCGTTGTCCGGGTACGCGTAGGGCATCCCGACCCGGTGCCGGTAGGCGAAGGCCGCGAGGGTGGGCGTCTTGGCGATCAGCCGGAAGACCTGGTCGCGGCGCGAGCGCTCGTCGTGGATGTCCTTGGCCTCGGGGTAGAAGGTCGAGAGCGCCGCCACCGTGCTCACGAACACGCCCATGGGGTGGGCGTCGTAGTGGAACCCGTCGATGAACTTCTTGATGTTCTCGTGGATGATCGTGTGATGGGTGATGTTGTACACCCAGGCATCCAGTTCCGCCGCCGAGGGCAGCTCACCGTGGAGCAGGAGGTACGCCGTCTCGAGAAAGGTGCTCCGCTCGGCGAGCTGTTCGATGGGGTAGCCGCGGTAGCGGAGGATCCCCTTGTCCCCGTCAATGAAGGTGATGGCGCTCCTACAGGAGGCCGTATTGAGGAACGCCGGATCGTAGCTCATGAGCCCGAAGTCGTCCGGCCCGGTCTTGATCTTCCGCAGGTCGGTCGCGCGGATCGCGCCGTCCTGGATCGGCAGCTCGTAGGTCTTGCCGGTGCGGTTGTCGGTGACGGTCAGGGTGTCCTTCGGCACGGCGGGAATCCTGGCAAGGGGACGCGGAAAGATAATCGCGGCCCTCGGCGATCAGCCATCAGCGCGGTCCTGGGGAGCGGCCGGCTGACGGCCGCGTGCCGACCGCTTATCTTAGCGCCCGATGACCGGCTCCGCCCGACCCAGCCTTTACCCGACCAAGTCCGGTGCCGGCGCGCTGCTGGGCCAGCAGCTCGCGGGGCGCGGGTACCTGTCCTGCATCCTTCTGGGGATCACCCCCGAAGGGGTGGAGATCGCCGCCAACGCCGCGCGGGCGATGGGCGCGCAGTTCGACGTCATCGTGGCGGCCTTCATTCAACTGGGCGCGAACCTCGCGCCGGTCGGCGCCATGGCCGAGCAGGCCGATGCCGAAATGGACCCCGATTTCCAGCCGGGGATGAATCTCCTGGAGAAGCTCACGACGGCCATCGAGGAGTCCCGCGCCCGGGTGCGGCAGGACCTGGTGCTCTACCGCACCCACCGGCCCCTGAAAGACCTGAAGGGCCGGACCGCGGTGATCGTGGACGGGCAGATCGTCTATCCGTGGAAGGCGCTGGCGAGCGCCCGGGCCGCCGAGCAGCTCGGAGCCCGAACCGTGGTGATCGCCACCCCGGTCGCCACCGAAGCGGCGGCCGAGCGCATCCGGGCGCGCCGGTACCCGTTGGTGTGTCCGACGGTCGTGCTCGAAGCGGAGGGGCATCCCAACCCGTACGGCGACAGCGTGGGGGACTCTCCCGAGCGGCTGAAGAGCATCATGATTGCGCACCAGGCGGCCTGACGCCCGCTACCACTGCACCATCCCCCGTTCCAGCCACCGGTGCTCGTCCTTCAGCACCTCCTGCGCCACGCGGTAGGTCGCCACGTCCTCGTTGCGCCAGAGCCCCTTGAACTTGGCCGCCACCCGGCTGCGGGCCTGACGGCAGAAGAGATCGGCCAGGCGCACCGCGCGCACCCCGGTGGCGCGCTCGCGTCGCAGCAGCCAGTGCGCCCGGGCGCACGCCGCCGCCATGGCGAAGAGCTCGGCACCGACGTCCACCAGCCGGAAGAGGACGGCCTGGCGCTGCTCCAGCTTGGGGCCGAACCGCATCATCGCGTGGAACACGCCGCGGGCCAGGCGCCGCGAAGCGCGGTCCACGAAGCGGACGTGCCTCGCCAGCGGACCGAACTCCTGGTAGGTGGGCCAGAAGCTCCAGCCCAGCCAGCGTGACGGGTACCACCACGCGTAAAACAACGCCGCCCGGAGGAGACCGGTGAGGCGCTGCCCCAGGGTCCTCCCCGGCAGGACGACGTCACCCGCCACCTGGAGGTGTTTGTCCACCGCCTCGCGGGCGATGAAGAGATGCATGATCTCCGACGAACCCTCGAAGATCAGGTTGATGCGGAAATCCCGCATGATGCGCTCGACCGGGACCGGTTTCTCGCCGCGGGCCCGCAGGGAGTCGGCCGTTTCGTATCCCCGCCCCCCGCGGATCTGGACCGTGTCGTCAATGATCCGCCAGCCGGCCTCCGAGTTGTACAGCTTGGCGATCGCGGCCTCGAGCCGAATGTCATAGTCTCCCCGGTCCGCCATCAGGCCGCACAGCTCGGCCACCGCTTCCATGGCGAAGGTGTTGGCCGCCATGGTCCCGATCTTCTGGGCGATGGCGTCGTGCTGGCCGATGCGCCGCCCCCACTGCACCCGTTCGTTGGCCCACTGGCGCGCGATCTCGAGACAGCGCTTCCCGGCCGCCACCGAGGAGATGGGCAGGGTGAGCCGGCCGGTGTTGAGCGTCACCAGGGCCAGCTTCAGACCCTTCCCCTCCTCCCAGAGGACGTTCTCCTTCGGCACCCGCACGTTGGTGAAGCGCAGCACCCCGTTGTAGATGGCCTTGAGTCCCATGAAGTGGCAGCGGTGCGTCACCTCGACGCCCGGCCACCCGGTCTCCACGATGAACGCCGTGATCTGCCGCTTTTCTTTCCCGCCCACCGTCTTCGACGGGGTTCGCGCCATGACCACGACCAGTTCGGCGATGGTCCCGTTGGTACACCAGAGCTTCTCGCCGTTGAGTATCCAGTGGCTGCCGTCTTCCGACGGCACCGCCGTCGTCTCCATGGCGGCGGGGTCCGACCCGACGCGGGGCTCGGTCAGGGCGAAGGCGGACACCGCGCCCCTCGCCAGGCGCGGAAAGTATTTCTTCTTCTGCTCTTCCGAGCCGAACAACTTGAGGGGCTGGGGTACGCCGATCGACTGGTGGGCGGAGAGGAGCGCGGTGAGCGAGCCGTCCACCGACGACACCAGCTCGATCGCCTTCATGTAGGAGAGCTGGGAGAGCCCGAGCCCGCCGTACTCCCGCGGGATCTTGATGCCGAAGGCTCCCAGGGCCTTCAGCTCCTCGATCACCTCTCGAGGAATCTCGCCCTCCCGGTCGATCCTGTCCGAATCCACGGTCCGGAGGAAGCGCTCCAGCCGCTCCAGGAAAGGTCGGGCCCGCTCGATCTCGTCGGGCGGCTGCTCAGGGTAGGGATGGATCAGGTCCATCCGCAGGCGTCCGAGGAACAGGTCGCGCACGAAGCTGGGAGCCGCCCATTCCTTCTCCCGGGCGGCCTCGGCGACCTCGCGGGCCTCGGCGGCGGTGACGGGTTTGGAGGCAGCGGTGGCGGTCATCGGTGGTAATCTAGCTCCACTCGACGCGTTGCTGGGAGAACCAGGCGCGGTCGGATTGCCGCCCCCCGATGCCGCCCCCACCCTCGCAGGGAGAGATGCCTGCCCGCGCGATCAGGGTCCCAAGCCGGGGCACGGTCAGCTTACGTGGCGGGGCGGCGCGCGGCTAGATTTGGCGCCCGAAGCCTTCAGCCTGTGTCATGGGAGGAAGCTCCGATGCGCCCTGTCCCGGTCCTGGTCCCGCTCGTGCTTCCCGCGCTCCTGGCGGCTCAGGCGCCCGCGGCGCCGACGTTGATCAAGGCCGGGCGGCTGATCGACGGCCGCGCGGATGCGGTCCAGCAGCAGGTGGGGATCCTGGTCGAAGGCGACCGGATCCGGGCGGTGGGGCCGCTGGCGCGCATCGAGGCCCAGGCGCGCGACGCCCGGGTCATCGACCTGTCGCACATGACGGTGCTGCCCGGCCTGATCGACACGCACACCCATCTCCTACTCCAGGGCGATCCCACGGCCGAGTCCTACGACGAGCAGCTGCTGAAGCAATCCATCCCCTACCGCGCCATCCTGGGCGCCCGTAACGCCCGCATCGCGCTCGAGCACGGGATCACCACGATCCGCGACGTCGAGACCGAAGGAGCGATGTACGCCGACGTGGACATCAAACGCGCCGTCGAGCGCGGCGAGGTGCCGGGCGCGCGCGTCTTCGCCGCGACGCGCGCCATGGCGCCCACCGGCATGTACCCGCTGCTGGGCTACTCCTGGGAGCTCGAGCTGCCGCACGGCGTTCAGGTGGTGGACGGGGCGGAGAACGCCCGGCGCGCCGTGCGGGAACAGGTGATGCACGGCGCGGACTGGATCAAGTACTACTCGGACCGCCGGTACTACTACGGCCCCGATTCGGTGCTGCGGAGCTGGGTCAACTTCACCGACGAGGAAGCTCGGGCCATCGTGGACGAGACGACGCGCCTGGGGCGGCGGGTGGCGGCCCACGCCATCGGCTCGGACGGGATCGCCGCGGCGCTCCGCGCGGGTGCCCACTCCATCGAACACGGCGACGGGCTCACCGATTCGCTGATGGACGTCATGGTGGCGAAGGGCGTGTACTGGGTGCCGACCGTCACGGTAGGGGTGTACGTGGCCGGTCCGCGCGGCGGGATTTGGCCGTCGCTCGTGACCCTGGAACGACGCGCTTTCGCCCGCGCGCTGCGCAAGGGCGTCAAGATCGCCATGGGCACCGACGTCGGCGGGTTCCCGTGGACCGAGATCCATCAGGCAAAGGAGCTCGAGTACTACGTGCAGTACGGGATGACTCCGATGCAGGCGATCAAGTCGGCGACATCGGTGGCGGCCGAGCTGCTGGGGCAGGAGCGCAATCTGGGGACCGTCGCGCCCGGGTTCCTCGCCGACATCGTGGCGGTGCGCGGCGACCCGTTGAGCGACATCACGGAACTCCAGCGCGTGCGGTTCGTTATGAAGGGCGGTGTGGTCTACCTGGCGGAGCCCGGTGACGCGGTTCGCCCGCACTAGCCTCGCCGCGCTGCTCCTCGCCGGCGGCACCGCCCGGGCCCAGGCGCTTCGGCCACCGGGTACCGGCGGCATCGCCGCGCTGGCGGACGCCCTGGACCAGCTCGGCGCCACCAAGCGCGTCCTGATCATCGGCGCCCACCCGGACGACGAGAATACCCAGCTCCTCACGTTGCTGGCCCGCGGTCAGGGCGCGCAGGTGGCGTATCTCTCCCTCACCCGCGGCGAGGGAGGTCAGAACCTGATCGGCCCCGAGCTGGGCGTGGAGCTGGGCATCATCCGCACCGAAGAGCTGCTCGCGGCTCGCGAGCTGGACGGCGGCCGCCAGTTCTTCACCCGCGCCTACGACTTCGGCTACTCCCGCTCGGCCGAGGAGGCGTTCCGCTTCTGGCCGCGGGACACCCTGCTGGCCGACGTGCTGGAGGTGATCCGGCGGTTCCGCCCCCAGATTCTCGTGTCCATCTTCTCCGGAACGCCGCGGGACGGCCACGGCCAGCACCAGGTGGCGGGGATCCTGGCGCGCCAGGCGTTCGAGGTGCTGCGCGACTCGTCGTGGGGGCCGGTGAAGCTCTACCGCTCCGCCAGCTTCGACACCGCGGGCGCCACGCTGACCTTGCCCGCGGGCGACCTCGACCCGCTGAGCGGCCAGTCGTACTTCCAGATCGCCATGGCCAGCCGGAGCCGGCATCGGTCGCAGGACATGGGCCGGCTTCAGACCCTGGGGCCCAGCGTGGTGCGGCTCGAGTTGCTGGCCAGCAAGACCGGCGGGGATGGCGGGTTCTGGGCCGGGGTGGACACGGCCTCGCCGGGCGGCCCGCGGTACCTGGCCCTCCTCGACTCGGCGCGCGCGGTGCTGGAACCGCGGCGACCGGATCGGCTCGTGCCCTACCTGGCGCGGGCCCGGCGCCAGCTGGACGGGCGCGATCCCGAGCAGGGCGCCATCCTGGAGCGGGCGCTCGCGGCCGCGGCCGGCGTCGTGATCGACGCGGTGTCGGACGACGACATCGTCGCGGCGGGCCAGCGGCTGCAAGTGGAAGTGAGCGTCTGGAACGCGGGACGCGACGCGATCCAGCTCGAGGCGGTGGACCTCGCGGCCCCGGCGGGCTGGGAAGTGCAGCGGCTCGACGCGGCCGCGTCGCCGGTGGGCCCCGGGGTCCTGGTGAATCGGCGATTCGTGGTCACGCTCTCGCGGGACGCCGAGCGGTCTCAGCCCTACTACCTCCGGCGCCCGCCCGTGGGCGGGCTCTACGATTGGACGGGGGCCCCCGCCGCCTGGCGCGGCCTTCCGTTCGAGCCGCCGCCGCTCGAGGCGCGAATCGGCCTGCGGGTCGCGGGGGAGCGGATCGGGTTGGCCCGCGAGGTGGTGTACCGCTATCGGGATCAGGCGCGGGGCGAGGTCCGGCGGCCGCTCGTCGTCACCGGGGAATTCGACGTGCGGCTCGAGCCGGAACTCGTGGTCTGGTCCACGGAGGGCGCGGGCGCGGGCGCGGGGCCGCGCCGGCTGGCCGTAACGGTGACCAACCGGACCCGGGGTGCGGCCAGCGCGCGCGTGGTGCTCTCGACCCCCGCGGGGTGGCCCGCGCCCCCGGTCGAAACGGTGTCGTTCACTCGAGAGGACGAACCCCGCACCCTGGTGTTGGAGCTGGCGGTTCCTCCGGGGATCCGGCCCGGCACCTATGCGATCTCTGCCGGGGCCGTGGGAGCGGACGGGCGGCGCTGGAGCGGGGGGCTCGCCCTGATCGACTACCCGCATATTCGGCCCCGAGCGATCTCCCGCCCGTCGCGCGCCGAAATCCGGGCGGCGCCGATCAGACTCCCGGCGCTCCGGCTGGTGGGGTACGTCCGCGGCGCGGCCGACCGCGTGCCCGAAGCGCTGGCGGCGGTGGGGGTCCCGCTCGAGGTTCTGCCGGCCGACTCGCTGGCCCGCGGCGACCTGTCCCGCTACGATGCCGTGGTGATCGGGAGCCGGGCGTACGAGACCGACCCCGCCCTCGTGACCTCCAACGCTCGCCTGCTGGACTACGCGCGCGGGGGCGGGTTGGTGATCGTCCAGTATCAGCAATACGACTTCGTCGAGGGCGGCTTCGCGCCCTATCGCCTCACCATCGCCCGGCCGCACGACCGCGTCACCGACGAGACTGCGCCGGTGACGCCCCTTCTCCCCGATCATCCGGTATTCACCACGCCCAACCGTCTGGGCCCGGGGGACTGGGAGGGGTGGGTGCAGGAGCGCGGGCTCTACTTCGCGCGAGACTGGGACTCGACGTTCGTGCCGGTGCTCGAGACCCACGATCCTGGCCGGGAGCCGCTCAGGGGGGGCCTCTTGATCGCGCCGCTGGGTCGCGGGATCTACGTCTACACCGGGCTGAGCTTCTTCCGCCAGCTGCCCGCGGGCGTTCCCGGTGCCTATCGCCTCTTCGCCAACCTCCTGGCGCTGGGCAGGCGTTAGAACATGGGGGATGGGGAATGCGGCAGGGGGACCGGGGGGCGCAGCCGAGCGGCACCCGGCCCCTCCATTCCGCCTGGGCTAGCGGGGCGGGGTCCTGCGACCGCTCAGCACCATCCCGACGGCCACGACCGTCGCCGCGCCGATCACATTGTGCCAGAGCCAGGAGACCGACGGCGCCCCGAAGGTGACGAGGCCGACGGCGGCCATGCCGGCGATCAGGCCGAGGAAGGCGCCGGTGGCCCGCGCCCGCGGGATCATGGCCAGGAGGAAGACGCCGAGGATGGAGCCGTAGAAGAACGACCCGAAGCGGTTCACGACGACGATCAGCGATCCCAGGGTGGCGGCGAAGGTCGCGACCACGCAGGCGAAGAGCCCCCAGAACCCGGTCGCCGCCTTGGACACCAGGAGGTAGTGGGCGTCCGGCGCCTCGGGGCGGACCCAGCGCCGGTAGAAGTCGATCACGGTGACGGTGGCCAGGGAGTTCAGTTCGGCGGCGATGCTGGACATCGCGGCGGCCAGCACCGCGGCCACGAAGATCCCCGCGAGGCCGATCGGCAGGTAATGCAAGACGAACCACGGCATGATGTAGTTCACGTCGCGGGGGCTCTCGCCGGTCACCCGGCGCGCCGTCCCCAGCGCCTCCGCTCGCACCGCGTTCACCTCCGCCTCGCGACCCCGGAACGCCTGGACCAGGGCGGCCGACGCCGCTCGGTCCCCCCGATCGCGCGCGGCGGCCAGCGCTCGGGCCGCGGTTTCGCGGGCCTCGAGGGCGGCGCGGTAGCGCTCCTCGAGGACGCTGTACGCGGCCGGCTCGGCCGCGCGCACGGCCTGGGCTTGCGCCGGGTTGAACAGCAGGGGTGGCCGCTGGAAAACGAAGAAGACGAACACCAGGACGCCGGTGAGGAGCACCAGGGCCTGGAGCGGGATCTTCCAGTAGGCGCTCATCAGGAGCGAGCTGCGGGCCTCGTCCACCGACCTGGCGGTGATGTAGCGCTGCACCTGGCTCTGGTCGGTGCCGAAGTAGGACAGCATGAGGAAGGTGCCGCCGATCAGGCCGGACCAGAAGGTGAAGTCGTTGGTCACGTCGAACGAGAAATCGAAGGCGCGGAGCCGGCCCGCGGCGCCCGCCAGGGCCAGAGCGTGGTCGGGGCCGACCGGGAGCCCGACCAGCAGGGTCACCATCACCGCGACGAGCGCGAAGACGATGAGCGCCATCTGCTTCACGTCCACCCAGGTGACCGCCTGCACCCCGCCGATCATGGTGTAAAGGACCGTGGGAATGCCCATCAGGGCCACCGACCAGGGGAGACTCCACCCGAAGACGGCGGAGAAGACGACCGCCGGCGCGGCGATGATGGTGCCGCACGACATGCCCCGGGCGACCAGGAACAGGAAGCTGGTGAGCGAGCGCGTGCGGGCGTCGAAGCGCCGCTCCAGGTACTCGTAGGCCGTGAACACCCTGGCGCCGTGGAGGAACGGGACCAGCGTCACGCCCAGGATCACCATGGCCAGGGGGAGGCCGAAGTAGAACTGCACGAAGCGCAGGCCGTCGGTCGCGCCCTGTCCGGTGGTCCCGATCAGGGTGATCGCCGAGAGCTGGGTCGCCATGACCGAGAGGCCCACGGCCCACCAGGGGAGGCTTCGGTTGGCCAGGAAGTAGCCCTCGATCTCCCGCGTGCCTTTGGCACGGCGCACGCCGTCCACCAGCACGTACACCAGGTAGAGGGCGATGATGGCCCAGTCTAGCGCGCGCACGAAGGGGACGTCATCCGCTGTAGCGCGCCTGAAGCAGCCAGAGGAAGAGAAGCGTCGCCACCTGGACCGCCATGACCCGAATCAGGGTCCGGCGAAACAGCTCGGGGTCGGCCGCGGGCGACGGGGTGTCGGGCATGGGCAGTGGCAGGAAGATTAGAGCGGGACCTGCCGGGAGACCAGACCGTGAGCCGTTGCGACTGATGGGCGGGCGCGCACTCACCGGCGGCGTCGGAGCCCCGCCGTGAAACGCATCGCCGTCCTCATGGCCGTGTGTTTCGTGGACATGATGGGCCTCATGCTGGTGGCTCCGCTCATGCCCTTTTATGCGCTCCGACTGGGCTCGCCCGACTGGATGGTCGGCCCCCTGATCGCGTCCTTCGCGGTCGCCCAACTGGTGTCCTCACCGGTGTGGGGCCGGTTCTCGGACCACTACGGGCGGCGGCCGGCGCTGCTCGTCGGGCTGATCGCGTCGGCGGTCGCCTACCTGGTGTTCGGCTTCGCCGATTCGCTCTGGCTGCTGTTCGTCTCGCGCATCATTCAGGGCCTGGGCGGGGGGACCACCGGCGTGGCGCAGGCCTACGTGGCCGACACCATGGCCCCGGCTGAGCGGGCCAAGGCGCTGGGCTGGCTGTCGGCCGCCACCAGCGCGGGCGTCATCATCGGGCCGTTCGTGGGCTCGGCCGCGGCCGCGGCCGGAACCGCGGCCCCCGGCATCGTGGCCGCCGCCCTGATTCTCGTGAACGTGGGCTTCGCCTGGAAATGGCTGCCGGAATCCCGGGCGCCCCGCGCCCGCGCGCCCACGCCCGGCGAGCGCCACACCGTCCCGGCCGGCCGCTCGGTGCGGCAAGCCCTCCGGGACATCGTGCGGCATCCGGGCGACCCGGTCCACCGGGTCATCTGGATCTACGTGGTGGGGATGCTGGCGCTGAACGTGGTCATCGGGGTGCTGGCGCTCTACCTCAAGGACGCCTTCGGCGTCACCGAGCGGACTATCGGGTTCTTCTATCCCGTGTTCGGCATCGTGGGCGTGCTGATGCGCGTGTGGCTCGTGGGGTGGGTCAATCAACGCTTCGGCGAGGTGCGCACCATGCAGCTCGGGGCCGTCCTGCTCGCGACCGGCCTGGCCCTGATGCCCCTTCCCGCCCTGATCATGCCGATGAGCGGAGCCCTCCCGCTCTTCGTGGTGTTCCTGGTGCTGGTGCCGGTCGGCACCGCGCTCCTCTTCCCGGCCTCCACGTCCCTGGTGAGCCAGCGGGCTCAGCATCACGAGGTGGGCCTGGTCATGGGCGCGCAGCAGACCTTCCGCGGCATCATGAGCATCGTGGGCCCCGTGGGCGGCACCCTGACGTACGAGTTGGGGCACGGCCTCCCGTTCTTCCTGGCCGCCGGGGTGGTGGGGGTGGCGGCCGTGTTGGCCGCCCGGGAGCCGCACGAACGGCCGGTTCCGGCTAGTATTAGCGCATGACCCTCGTCCTCCTTGCGGCCCTCGCGGGCGCCCCGCCGCCACCGCCTCCGCCCAGGTCCGGGCTGGTCGTCGTCATCGTGGTGGATCAGCTTCGCCCCGACTACCTGGAGCGCTGGCGGGGGCAGCTCACCGGGGGCCTGGGGCGGCTGCTGCGCGAAGGCGCCGTGTTCACCGACGCCTACCAGGACCATGCCGTCACCGAGACCGCGCCGGGGCACGCCACGGTGCTGTCGGGTCGCTGGCCCCGGCACACCGGCATCGCCAGCAACGAGCTGGGAGTGTTCGATCCGAGCGCCCCGCTCCTCGAGGCGCGGGGACCGGGGGCCTCGCCGCACCGATTCCGGGGCACCGCGCTGTTCGACTGGCTCAAGGCCGCCGACTCTCGTGCCCGGGCGCTCTCGGTGTCGCGGAAAGACCGCGGCGCCATTCTCCCGGTGGGACGGGCGCGGGAGCAGGTCTACTGGTACGCCGCCGGAATGTTCACGACCAGCACCTTTTACGCCGACTCGCTCCCGGCCTGGGTTCGGGAGTTCAACGCGCTGGGCATGGCGCGGCGCTACGCCGGACGCCCGTGGGCTCTGCTCTTGCCGGAGAGCGCCTACGCCGAGCCCGACGACCAACCGTGGGAAGACCCCCAGGGTTTCTTCGCCGAGAAGACCTTCCCGCACACCTGGCCGGCGGACAGCGCGCGCTCGGCCGTGGCGTTTGCCGCCCGTCCCGAGATGGATTCCCTCACGCTCGCCTTCGCGCTCGCCGGGGCCGAGGCGCTCGCGTTAGGGCGCCGGGGCACGACCGATCTTCTGGCCGTGAGCCTGTCCACGCTCGACGCCGTGGGCCACACCTTCGGGCCGTCGTCGCGCGAGGTCCACGACATGGTTCTCCGGCTGGACCGCTACCTGGGGTGGTTTCTGGACCGCGTGATCCGCCGGTACGGCCGGCGCGAGCTGGTGATCGCGCTGACCGCGGACCACGGGGTGACCCCGTTCCCGGCCGAGGCTCGGGCGCAGGGGCGCCCCGGGGCGCAGGCGATTCGGCTCGACACCTTGATCGAGGCGGTGAACGCCGAGCTGGCGGCGGTCACGGGGCCGGCCACCGCGACGGCCCGGCCCGGCGGCTTCGCCTTCGAGTCGGGGATGATTCTCCTGCCCGGAACCGACACCCTGCGCGCCCGGGGGGTGAACCCGGACAGTCTGGTGGACGCGCTGGCGGGCCGGGTTCGGCGGGTGACGTGCGTGGCGCGGGTGGATCGGCCCGGGGCGTTGCTGGCTGCCGACACGGCCCGGGACGCCGTGGCCCGCCGGTGGCTGCACCATCTTCCCGAAGACCTGCCGGTCGTGCTCGCGGTGACGCTGGGCCCCGACTGCGTGTGGGGCACCGGGGCGTACGCCACGCACGGCCAGCCGACGGATCTCGACGCCCACGTGCCGCTGCTGCTGTGGGGGGAGCGCCTGCGCCGGGGTCGCTACGGGGCCCGGGTGGGCGTGGTGGACCTGGCGCCGACCCTGGCGCGCCTGCTGGGAATCAGGCCGGGGCCGGTGGACGGCCGGGTCCTGGTCGAGGCGCTGAGGAACTGATGGCGGTCGAGAAGCGCACGCCCGCGCAACAGCGCCGCATCGACGACGTGCGGGCGTTCATTCGCACGGTCGAGCACGTTCGGAAAATGGTCGCCGAGCTGGAATCGAACCGAGCGGCGCGGTCGCCGGTGATCGACAACATTTGCGCCGGGATCGCCCGCGAGCTGTCTCAGCTCCGCCAGCGGGCCCTCTCCGCCAACATCGGCACGCTGGCCGACACGGCGGGATCGCTCGCGGTCCTGGCCGGCCGGGGCGGGGGCGGGGTCAACCTGAAGATCCGGGGGTTGACCGATGGGGTGCACAACATGATGACCGAGCTCGACCAGGCTCTCAAGCACGCGCTCGCGGGGGAGAAGAAGGAGCCCTAGAGCGGGTCGATCGCGAGACTCCCGGCGCCGACCATCCCTTCCCATCCGTCGAACTCGGAGGCGACGAGCGGCGTGTCGCGGAACGCCGGTGCCGCGTGCTCCCGATAGCTCTCCCCGACCGGCTCGAGCAGGAGGGGGCCGGCGGCGGCGACCCCGCCGCCGATCACGATGCGATCCGGCGCGAAGAGCGCCACCAGCGACGCCAGCCCGAGGCCGAGCCAGCGCCCGGTCTCGGCCAGGGCGTCGAGCGCGTTCCGGTCTCCCCGCCGCGCCGCCTCGAGGATCTCGGCAACCGGGCGCCCGCCGGCCCGCTCCGCGAGCGCCGGGGCGTTCACCATGGCCTCGAGGCACCCCCGCGCGCCACAGGTGCAGCGACGCCCGCCCGGATGCACCAGGATGTGCCCGAGGTCGCCCGCGCACTGCCCCGTAAAGCGGAGGAGCGCGCCCCCGGCGATGACCCCGCCACCCAGTCCCGTTCCGATGGTCACGCCCAGCAGGCGCGCCGCCCCGCGTCCGGCGCCGTGGCGGTACTCGGCCAC
>DATLXT010000052.1:0-7261 GCA_035575475.1 Gemmatimonadales bacterium
GTCGAGGGCCTGCCGTTCTTCGAGGTGGACGATACCCTGGAGGCGCTGGGGCTCCTGGGGCGTGCCAGCCGGCGGCGCCTCCCGTCCGGCTGTCCGGTGGTGGCGGTCACCGGATCCAGCGGCAAGACCAGCACCAAGGAGATGATCCGCGCGGTGCTGGCGGCCCGGTGGCGCACCCACGCCACGACCGGCAACCTGAACAACCTGGTGGGCGTGCCGCTCACCCTGCTGGCTGCTCCCGACGGTACCGAAGCGCTGGTGGTAGAGGCGGGGGCGAGTGTGCCCGGAGAGATCGCCCGGCTGCGCCGCCTCATCGAACCGACCATCGCCGTGATCACGAACGTGGGACATGCTCACGTCGAGGGGTTCGGCTCCCTCGAGGGCGTGATGCGCGAGAAGCTGTCGCTGGTGGACGGCGTGCCGCTCGCGGTGGTGGGTACCGATCCGCCGGCCCTGGCTCAGGAGGCGCGGCGGCGGGCCCCTACCGTGGTGGCCGGCGCGGCCGCTCCGGCCCAGGTGCGGCCCGATCACTGGGAGCTGGACGACGTGGGCCGCGCCGCGATCGCCTGGCGCGGTCACGAGGTGACCCTCCCGGTGGCCGGGCTGCATCAGGTCGACAATGCCATGCTGGCGCTGGCGGTAGGGGAGGCGGCGGGCGTGCCGGCGGGCGCGGCGGTGGCGGCGCTGGCGCGGGTGCAGCTGCCCGCGGGTCGGGCCACGCTCCGTAAGCTGGGCGGGCTGACCGTGATTGACGACTCCTACAACGCCAACCCCTCGTCGCTCCGCCGCGCGGTCGAGCTGGCCGACTGGGTCGCGCGGCGGCAGGGTCGCCCGCTGGCGGTGGTGGTGGGGACGATGTTGGAGTTGGGGCCGGAGAGTGACAAATTGCACGCGGCCCTGGCGGAGGAGATCGCGGCGAGGCGGCCCGCGCTGGTGGCGGCCGTCGGCGCCTTCGCGCCCGCGTTCGAGGCCCGCCGGGCGACACTGGGGGCGCGGCTGCTGGTGGCGCCCGACGCCGAGGCGTTGGGCCCCGCGCTGCGCGCGGCCCTGGCGGGCAATGAGGTCGTGCTGCTCAAGGCGTCGCGCGGCGTGGCGCTGGAACGCGTGCTGCGCCACCTCCAGTAACCCCGGCGGAGACACCGTGCTCTATCACCTGCTGGTGCCGCTCGCGAAGAAGCACATCGTGTTCAATCTCTTCACCTACATCACCTTCCGGGCCGCGGCCGCCACTGTCACCGCCCTGATCCTCGGGTTCGTGGTGGGGCCGTGGATCATCCGGAAGCTGCGCGACCACAAGGTGGGGCAGGTGGTGCGGGCGGAAGGGCCCGCCAGCCATCAGGGCAAGCGGGGCACGCCCACCATGGGCGGTCTGATCATCATCCTCGCGACCGTCATCCCGACGCTCCTGTGGGCCCGGCTGGACACCCGCTACGTGCTGGTGGCGGTGGTGGCGACGCTCTGGATGGGGGCTATCGGGTTCATTGACGACTACCTGAAGATCGTGCGGGGGAAATCGCAGGGGCTGGTGGCCCGCTGGAAGCTGGCCGGTCAGATCACCTTCGGGCTGGCGCTGGGCGGGTACCTGCTGATGTTCCCGCTGGCGGAGCGGTTGCCCGCGGCGTCGACCCAGCTCCCGCTGTTGAAGTACGAGCTGTTGGTGCTCTGGGCGCCGCTCTACCTGGTGTTCGTCACCGTGGTGGTGACGGGCAGCTCCAACGCCGTCAACCTGACCGACGGCCTCGACGGGCTCGCCGCCGGGCTCACCGCCATCGCGGCCGGGACCTTCGCGATCTTCGCCTATTTGTTCGGGCGGTTCGATGCCTCGCGCTACCTGGGGGTATACTACCTCCCGGGAGCGGGCGAGCTGACCATCTTCTGCCTCGCGCTCCTCGGAGCGTCGCTCGGGTTTCTGTGGTTCAACGCGCATCCGGCCCAGGTGTTCATGGGCGACACGGGAGCGCTCGCGATCGGCGGCGCCCTGGGGACGGTGGCCATCATGCTCAAGGCCGAGTTCCTCCTGCTGATCGCGGGCGGCGTCTTCGTCGCCGAAGCGGTTTCGGTGATGGTGCAGACGACCGTCTACCGCTGGCACCGCCGCACCCGCGGCAAGGAGTACGCCGATGCCCATCGGGTCTTCCGCATGGCGCCGCTCCACCACCATTTCGAGAAGCTGGGGTGGACCGAGCCGCAGGTGGTCATGCGTTTCTACATCCTCGGGGTGCTCTGCGCGGCGCTGGCCCTGGCGACGCTGAAGATTCGATGATTCCCGAGTCGTGGCGGCGGGGCGAAGTGGCGGTCGTGGGATTGGGCAAGAGCGGAGTGGCCGCGACCCGGCTCCTGGCCCGGCAGGGCGTTCGGGTCTACGCCAGCGACGCCGCCCAGCGGCCCTGCGGCCGCGAGGTGGCCGAGGAGCTGGCGGCCTCGCCGGGCGTGACGCTGGACTTCGGCCGCCATGATCTCGCGCGCATCGGCCGGGCCGCCGGCCTGGTGCTCTCGCCCGGCGTCCCGCCGGACGCGCCCCCGGTGGTCGCGGCCCGCGGCGCCGGTGTGGAGATCGTCTCGGAACTGGACCTCGGCTTTCGCGCCCTGTCCGGCGTTCGGGTCATTGCGGTGACGGGGACGAACGGAAAGACCACCACCACGGCGCTGGTGGCCCACCTCCTCCGGGCGGCGGGCCTCCGCGCCGCCGAAGCGGGAAACATCGGCCGCCCGCTCTGCGACATCGCGGTGAGCGGCGAGCGCTACCAATGGCTCGCGGTGGAGGTGTCGTCCTTTCAGCTGCACGACAGCCCGCACTTCGCGCCCGAGATCGGGGTGCTCACCAACCTGGCCCCCGATCACCTGGACCGCTACCCCTCGGTGGACGCGTACTACGCCGATAAGCGACTCCTCTTCAGGAACGCCCGGGACGAGGACGTGTGGGTCCTCAACGCCGACGACGCCGCGGTGTTGCAGCTCGCCGCGGGGGCGAAAGGCGCGCGGGTCCGGTTTTCGCTGCGGGGGCCGGCCGAGGGCTGGTACGAGGCGTCCGCAGGCCGCCTGCTCCTGGGGGGGACCGAGCTGGTGCGCCGCGAGGAGCTGCGCCTCCTGGGCGACCACAACGTCGCCAACGCACTGGCCGCCGCCCTCGCGGTCCACGAGGCGGGCGTGGCGCCCGGCGCGATCGCCGAGGGCCTCCGCTCATTTCGCGCCCTGCCGCACCGCCTGGAGCCCGTCCGGGAGGTGAACGGGGTCCTGTGGATCAACGACTCCAAGGCGACCAACGTCGCCTCGACGCTGGTCGCGATCGAGGCCATGCAGCGGCCGTTCGTGCTGCTCCTCGGCGGGCGGCACAAGGGCGAGCCCTACACGCGGCTCGCTCCCTCGCTCCGGGACCGGTGCCGGCTGGTGGTGGCGTTCGGCGAGGCGGGCCCCCTGATCGAACGCGATCTCGCCGGGGCCGTCCCTCTGGAGCGCGGCGCCACGTTCGAGGACGTCGTGGCCCGGGCCCGACGTGCCGCCCGTCCGGGCGACACGGTGCTGCTCAGTCCCGCCTGCTCCAGCTACGACATGTTCAAGAACTACGAGGAACGCGGCGCCGCGTTCCGGCGGTTGGTCGAAGCGCTGTGAGGCGCTGGGAGACGCGCCTCCTGGCCCTGGTGGCCGCCGTCCTGGTGGTGTTCGGGGTGGCCGCGGTGTACGGCGCCTCGAGCGTGGCGACGGTGTCGGGCACCGAGGTGGGGGTGAGCCTGGCGTTGCGCCAGGCCATGGGCGCCGCCCTGGGCGGCGTGCTGGCGACCATCGTGGCGCACTGGGACTATCACGTCTGGCAGCGCCACGCCTGGCAGCTCCTCGGGGTGGTGACCCTCCTGCTCCTCATCCCTCTCCTGCCCTTCACCCACGGGATCGCGCCCAGCGTCAACGGCGCTCGCCGCTGGGTGGACTTCGGCATCGTCACGCTCCAGCCCTCCGAGCTGGCCAAGTTCGCCGTGGTCGTCTGGACCGCCATGCTGGCGGCCAAGAAGGGAGAGCACATCCGGACCTTCCGCCGCGGGGTCCTGCCGTTCCTGGTGATTCTCGGCCCCATCACCTGCTTCATCTTCCTCCAGCCCAACCTTTCCATGGCGATGCTCGTGGCCCTGCTCGGGGGCGTGGTGCTGTTCGCCGCGGGCGCGCGCGTCGGGCACTTTCTCCTGCTCGGGGTGCTGGCGCTGCCGGTGCTCTACGGCGCGGTAGCGAGCGCGCAGTACCGGTTGGCTCGCATCCTCACCTTTCTCAACCCCGGAGACGCCCCCTCCGAGGCCACCTGGCAGGTGCACCAGTCGCTGGTCGGGATCGGCCAGGGACGGCTCTTCGGCGTGGGATTCGGACAGGGCCAGCAAAAGCTCGGCTACCTGCCGTACGCCTACTCGGATTTCATCTTCTCGACCATCGGCGAGGAATGGGGCTTCGTGGGCGTGCTGGCCGTGGCCGCGCTGTTCGGCCTCTTCCTCTGGGCGGGATTCCGCATCGCCCGCACGGCTCCCGATCCGTTCGGCCGGCTCCTGGGCACGGGGCTGACCGTCATGATCGGGGCCAGTGCGCTCCTGCACATCGGGGTGAGCCTGGCCGTGCTGCCGGCGACCGGGGTGACGCTGCCGTTCATTTCCTACGGGCGGTCGAGTCTGCTCGTGGCCCTGGTCGCCACCGGAGCGCTGGTGAGCATCGGGCAGGCGCGGGGGAGATCCTGAGGATCCTCATCGCCGGCGGCGGGACGGGCGGCCATCTGATGCCGGCGCTCGCCCTGGCGGAAGCCGTCCCGGCGCTGCGCCCCGAGATCGAACCGGTGCTCGTCGGCTCACGCCGCGGCATCGAGAGCCAGCTGCTTCCCCGCTACCCGTTTCGCTACCATCTGCTGCCGCTCGAGCCGATCTACCGGCGAGCGTGGTGGCGCAATCTGCGCTGGCCGGTCACCGCGTGGCGCCTGCTGCGCGCGATCAACGCCCTGCTGGCGCGCGAAGCGCCGGCAGTGGTGATCGGCACCGGCGGCTACGTCGCGGGCCCGGTGGTGTGGCGAGCCCAACGCGCCGGCATTCCGACGGCGATTCAGGAGCAAAACGCGTTCCCCGGCCTCGCGACCCGCTGGCTGGCGCGTTCGGCCCGCCAGGTGCATTTGGGCTTCCCCGAAGCGCGTGCCCGCCTCAGGGTGGGGCCGGGCGCCGCGGTCTATGCGCTGGGGAATCCCATTCGCACCCCCGCACCGGGGGATCCGGCGCACGCCAGGGCCGGCTTCGGGTTGGCGCCCGACCGGCCGACCCTGCTGGTCTTCGGCGGGAGCCAGGGGGCGCTGGCGCTCAATCGCGCCACCGCCGCCGCGCTAGAACGCGGCCTCCTCGGCGACATCAACCTGCTGTGGGGCTCAGGCCCGACCCATGCGACGCTCTACGCCCCCTACGCCACACCCGGCCGCGTGGTGGTGCGCGGATTCTTCGATCCCGTGGCTCAGGCGTACCAGGCCGCGGACCTGGTGCTCTGCCGCGCCGGCGCGATGACCGTGGCCGAACTCTGTGCCTGGGGGAAACCGAGCGTCCTGGTCCCCCTGCCCACGGCCGCAGCCGATCATCAGACCGAGAATGCCCGGGCGCTCGCTGCCGCAGGCGCGGCGATCCTCCTCCCGGAACGCGACCTCACCCCGGAGACGCTCGCCCATACCGTGGGCGAACTGGTCCGCTCGCCCGACCGACTCGACTCGATGGCGCGAGCGGCCCGGGCTCGGGGAAACCCGAACGCCGCCCGCGAGGTGATGTCAAGGATTTTGACGCTAATCCAATAGGTGAAAGCTCTTTCGCAAGTTTAGTAGATTCGATATATTAGCCGCCCACACATGACCTTGTTTGCACCCGGGGATCCCCGTCCGGTTCACTTCGTGGGCATTGGGGGGGCGGGGATGAGCGGTCTGGCGGCGCTGGCCAGGCACCTCGGAGTGACAATAACTGGATGTGATACCGACCCCTCTGGAGCCGCCGATCTGGCAGGCGCGGGGGTCCAGATTTGGCGGGGTCACGACCCGGGGCACGTTGAGGAAGCCCGGGCGGTGGTGGTGACGGCCGCCGTTCCCTGGGCGCACGCCGAACTGGAGCGGGCGCGGGCCCGGGGGATCCCGGTGGTGCGCCGCGCCGACGCCCTCGGCGAGGCGGTGTCCGGCGGAACGGTCGTGGCGATAGCCGGCACCCACGGCAAGACGACCACGACCGTCATGGTGACCGAGGTGCTCACGGCCGCCGGGCGTAACCCTACGGGGCTCGCCGGCGGCCGCGTTGCAACCTGGGGCGGGAACGCGCGGGTGGGGGATCGGACCCTGTTCGTGGTCGAGGCCGACGAATACGACCGCGCCTTCTTGTCGCTCGACCCGGCGGTGGCCGTGGTGGGGAACGTGGAGGCCGACCATCTCGAGTGTTACGGGTCGCTCGAGGCGCTGGAGGACGCGTTCGTGGCGTTCGCCCAGCGGGCCCGTCGGGTGATCGCCGGGGCGGACGACGCGGGCGCGAGTCGGGTGGCCGCGCGAACGGGCCGGTCGGTGTGGCGCGTGGGTTTTCGCGCCGGCGCGGATGTGCGGATCGTGCGAGCCGAGTTGTCGCCTGGGGGCTCGAGTGCGACGGTGCGTCTCCCCGACGGACGGGAGGTGCCGGTGCGCCTCCGCGTACCCGGCCGGCACAATCTGCGCAACGCGGCGGCGGCCTTGGCGGTGGCCGTCGAGCTCGGGGCCGATGTCGAGCGCGGCGCGGAAGCGCTGGCGGAGTTTGGCGGCGTGGGCCGGCGGTTCGAGCGGGTGGGGGAGGCCGGCGGGGTGGTGGTGATGGATGACTACGCCCACCATCCGACGGAGGTGGCGGCGACCCTCGAGGCGGCCCGGCAGGTGTTTCCCGGTCGGCGGCTGGTGGCGGTGTTCCAGCCGCACCTGTATTCGCGGACCGCGATGCACGGCACGGCGCTGGGCCAGGCGCTGGCGGCGGCCGACCTCGTGGTGGTGGCGCCGATCTATCCGGCCCGCGAGCAGCCGCTGCCGGGCGTCACGGCCGATCTGGTGGCGCGCGGCGCGATCAGCGCGGGTGCGGCCACGGTGGCGGTGCGCGAACGGGCTGCCCTAGCCGACGAGGTGATGAGCCTGGTGGGCCCCGGCGACGTGGTGTTCACCCTCGGCGCCGGGGACGTGACCCGCATCGGGCCGGAGTTGCTGCGACAGCTGGCCACGCGGACCGACCCGGTGCCCAACCGGCCACCGGGCGCGGGGAAGGCGGGGGAG
>DATLXT010000053.1:0-19770 GCA_035575475.1 Gemmatimonadales bacterium
GCCCGCCGGCTCCGGGGTGCGGTCCGCCGAACGTTTGGCGCGGTAAGCGCTTAGCGGATCAGTCGGTGCTATCTTTCTTGCAGTCACCCGAACCCCGTCCTATAATGGCTCCCCCATGAGCGCACACGCAATCGGCTCCGCCACGATCTCCTTCGGCCTGGTCTCGGTCCCGGTGAAGATGTTTTCGTCGGGTGAGAGTTCGGCCGCCATCTCGTTCAACTGGCTCCACAAGAAGTGCGGGTCCCGCCTGAAGCAGCAGTACATCTGCTCCAAGGACGGGGAGAAGGTCGAGAAGGACGACATGATCAAAGGCTACGAGTTCTCCAAGGGCCAGTACGTGCTGTTCACGCCCGAGGAGCTCAAAGCGCTCGAGGAGCGGGCCACCGGCGCGATCGAGATCACCGAGTTCGTGGACGCCGGCCTGGTGGACCGCATCTACGTGGACCGGTCGTACTTCCTGGGCCCCGACAAGGGCGGCGAGCGGGCTTACCGTCTCCTGGGCGAAGCCTTGAAGAAGACCGGCCGGGTGGCGGTCGGCCAGTACGCCGCGCGGGGCAAGCAGTACCTCGTGCTGCTGCGGCCGCTGGACCAGGCGCTGGTCATGGAGCAGCTCCGCTACGCCAACGAGGTGCGGTCCGTCGCCGAAGTGCCGGTGCCCCGGCTGGAGGTGAAGAAGGCGGAGCTGGATCTCGCCGTGCAGCTCATCGATCAGGCCGCTTCGGACGCCTTCCACCCCGAGGCCTACGAGGACAACGTCAAGAAGCGCATCCTCGAGCAAATCCAGCGGAAGGTCGAGGGCCAGGAGATCACCGAAGAGCCCGAAGAGGCGCCCAAGACCCAGATCATCGACTTGATGGAAGCCCTCAAGGCCAGCCTGGCCAAGGGTGGCGGGAGGGTGTCGGAGCGCAAGCCCACGAAGCGCGTGGAGCGCCGGCCGGCGGCCAAGAAGGAGGTCGCGGCCTCCCCCAAGCGGAAGGTGGCCAACCGCTGACCGCGTGAAAGGCTATACCGCCCGGGACGCCGCCCAGCTGTTGAGCCTGACCGTCGCCCAGGTGCGGGCCTTCGCTCGCGACGGTCTTCTGACGCCCGGGCGGGGTCCCCGCGGGGACTACCGCTTTTCCTTCCAGGATCTAGTGATTCTCCGGACCGCCAAGGCGCTGGTGGCCGCGCGCATCCCCACCCGTCGCATCCGCCGCGCCCTGCGGCGCCTGCGGCAACAGCTCCCGCGGGGGCGGTCGCTCGCCGAGCTGCGCATCACCGCCGAGGGCGACCGGGTGTTAGTGCACGACGGGCAGGCGGCGTGGAATCCGGAATCGGGGCAACTCCAGCTGGATTTCCAGGTGGCGGATCTCGCGACCCGGGCGGCGCCGGTGGCCCGGCGGGCGGCGCAGGCGGCGCGGCGGGCCGAGCCCCAGCTCGACGCCGAGGACTGGTACGCCCTGGGTCTCGACCTCGAGGCGGTGGACCCGGACGAGGCCCGGGACGCCTATCGCCGGGCTCTCGAGCTGGACGCCCACCACGCCGACGCCCACGTGAACCTGGGGCGCCTGCTGCACGAAGAGGGCCTGGTGGTCGAAGCCGAGCGGCACTACCGCCAGGCGCTCGCGGCCGACCCCGGGCACGCCACCGCCGCCTTCAACCTGGGGGTCGCCCTGGAGGACCTGGCCCGCCCGGGCGACGCGGTCGAGGCCTACCGAGAGGCGCTGGCCTCGGATCCCCGGCTGGCGGACGCCCACTACAATCTCTCCCGGCTCTACGAGCGCGCCGGCAAGAAGGCGGCGGCCCTGCGCCACCTGGGGGTCTATCGGAGGCTGGTCAGCGAGCGCTGAGCGGCGGCTTGACAACCGGCCCACCGCCGTGCCTCTTGACTTCCGGGGCCTGTCTTCAAGGCCGGGGAACCCATGGCCGTCCACCACCGCACACCCGCCGGCGTTTCCGCCGGCTGCCCGCCGCGTTCGCTGCGGGTGCACCATGTTCACCTCCGCACCGGAGCCCGTCCATGACCCAGCTCGAGTCGTATTGGCGACGGGTGTCGCCGTTCGCGACCACCGCGCTCACTGCCGCGGCGCTCTTGCTCCTGGTTCGTCCGGCCCGGGCGCAGACCGGCACCGTCGAGGGGAGGATCAGCGCGGCGACGACCGGCAGCCCGGTGATCGGCGCCCAGGTCTCGGTGTCCGGGACCAACCTGGGCACCCGCACCGGAGACGACGGGCGGTTCATCCTGCTGAACCTTCCCGCCGGCACCCACCAGCTCCGGATCACCGCGATCGGGTACAAGGCGGCGCTGCTGCGGGTGACGGTCGAACCCGGGGCGACGGTCACGGCCGACGCCGAGCTCACGCCCAGCGTGCTTCAGCTGGATGAGATCGTGGTCACCGGCACGCCCGGCCAGGCCCGGCTGCGCGAGCTGGGCAACACCATCGAGTCCATCGATCTCTCGGCCGAGGTCAAGGATCCCCCGGCCAGCATGGACCAGCTGCTCCAGGCCCGGGCCACCGGGATGACGGTCATGCAGGGCACCGGATCCGCCGGCGCCGGGGCCCAGATCCGGCTCCGGGGGGCCGTCAGCGTGAGTCAGAGCAACCAGCCGATCATCTACGTGGACGGCATTCGAGTCCGCAGCGAAGGCTACGCCCGTAACGCGCCGGCGCCGGGCGCCGATTTCACCGGCCGCTCCAGCAACATCCAGATGAGCCCGCTCAACGATCTCAATCCCGCCGACATCGAGCGGATCGAGATCATCAAGGGCTCGGCGGCCAGCACGCTCTACGGGACCGAGGCGGCGGCCGGCGTGATCCAGATCTTCACCAGGAAGGGGAGCCGCGGAGCGCCCCGCTGGAACGTCCAGATGGACCAGGGGTTCGCGCGCCTCCCGCCGTTCGGCACGGACTGGAACCCGTATCTCAACTTCAAACCCGGCGACAGCGTGGTTCTCGGTCCCGACAACCAGCTGCGGACCGCGGTGCCGGCGCAGTCGGCCGGCTATTGCCCCGAGCTCATCGCCGGCTGGCGTGAGGAGTTCCGGCGCACCGGCACGTTCCCCACCCCCAAGCCCTGCGACTGGCTGCGCCAGGGGCACCGACAGAAGCTGGTGGGCTCGGTGACCGGCGGGTTCGACGCCTTCAGGTACTTCGTATCGGGCTCCTGGGAGGACTACGACGGGGTCCTGCCGCAGGACAACGAGCGCCGGGTCGTGACCCGGGGCAACTTCAGCTTCGACGTCTCGGACGATCTGCGGCTCGACTGGAACACGGCGTACTCGAACTACAACGTGCGGAACACCCCCACCGGCAACAATGCGCAGGGGCTGACCCTGAACGTGTACCGGGCGGAGCGCAACTACCGTTCGAGCTCCAATCCGGTGGTGCTGGACTCGCTCTTGAACCAAAGCATCACCACCGAGGTGGACCGGCTGATCACGGGCGGGTCGGTGTACTACACCCCCCTCCCGCAATTCAGCAACCGGTTCACGGTGGGGCTCGATCTGGCGAACCAGGAAAACCGCAATCTTCGGCCGTTCGGCTTCGTGGCTCAGCCGCTGGGCGTGCTGTTCGACGAGCAGAACAAGTACATGACGCTCACCGCGGATTACGTCGGCAACCTGGACTTCCGGATCGCCGGCGATCTGGCCTCCACCTTCTCCTTCGGCGGCCAGAGCATCACCCGGGAGCGGATCAGCACCTTCGCCTTCGGCCGGGATTTTCCGGGGCCCGGCAATCCCACGGTGAGCAACGGCGCCACCTTCCTGGCCCGGGAGCAGCGGATCCGCGACGTGACCGCGGGCGTCTTCTTCCAGAACGTCTTCAAGCTGCGTGACCGCTATTTCCTGACGCTGGGCGCGCGTTTCGACGGCAACAGCGCCTTCGGCCAGGATTTCGGGATCCAGGGATACCCCAAGGCCAGCGTGTCCTATGTGGTGTCGGAGGAGCCGTGGTGGCCCAGTGCCTGGGGCGAGGTCAAGCTCCGCGCCGCGCTCGGCTGGGCCGGGCGCGCGCCCGGGGCGTTCGACGCGGTCAAAACCTGGAACCCCGCCGTCTCGGGCGGGCAGTCGGCCTTCCTCCCCGGGAACGTGGGGAACCCGAAGCTGGGCCCCGAGCGCACCCGCGAGATCGAGGTGGGGTTCGACGGCGCGTTCCTCAACAACCGGGTATCGGCCGAGTTCACCTGGTATCAGCAGCAGACCACCGACGCCCTGTTCTCGGTGCGCCAGATCCCCTCGGTGGGCTTCCCGGCCAGCCAGCTGGCCAACGTGGGCACCATGCGCAACTCGGGCATCGAGGCCGCGATCAACGGCACGCTCTTCGAGCGCCAGAACTGGGGGCTCGAACTGGGGATGACCTTCTACACCAACCACTCCCTGGTGCTGGACCTGGGCGGCGCGCCGCCGTTCGCGGCGGGCTTCGGGTGGATGGAGGAGGGGTTCCCCATCATGGCCGCGAAGGGCGTGCGCATCAGGAATCCCGACGCCATCGCGGCGCCCGACACGGCCTGCGCGGGGTCCTGCGCCAGTGACGGCCAGTACATCTTCGGGCCCCAGCAGCCCACCTTCGTCTGGGGCACGACGGCCACCCTCCGGCTTCCCAAAGGCGTCACGCTGTCCGCCCGCGGCGAGTACCAGGGCGGCGCGTGGATCTACGACGCCGCCGCCGCCAACGCGCTCCAGCGCTCGGTCCGGTGGCCCACCTGCCGGCGGGCCCACCTGATCCTGGAAGGCGGCGGCACCCAGGATCAGCTCACCGCCCGCGAGCGGCTGGAGTGCATCCCGGCTCAGCTGAACGACGACGTGCTCTGGTTCCCGCAGGATTTCTTCAAGCTGCGCGACGTGACGCTCACCGTGCCGGTCGGCGCGTTCGTCTCCCAGGCCCGCGGCGCCACCCTGAGCCTCACGGCGCAGAACTGGGTGCGCTGGATCAACTCGGACCTCCGCATGTTCGACCCGGAGATGACCGATCGGGACAGTCTCGACGATCAGAACCGGCAGATCAGCGAGCACATCCCGCCGGCGGCCGTCTTCACGGCATCGCTGCGGGTAACCTTCTGAGGGAGGCCGCCATGGCGACGATTCGCAGCTTCCGGCACGTGGCCGCGGCGGCGGCCCTGCTCGCCGCGTGCGACACCACGGTCACCAACCCGGGGCCCGTGCCCGACGACGACCTGAACAACCCGCTGGCGTACAACGCCATCGTCACGGGCGCCCGACTCCAGCTGGCGCGCGCCTACGGCTCCGATGCCGCTTTCGGGGGGCAGATCGCGTACTGGAGCGCGGTCCTGGCCTTCGAGATCAACCCGGCGGGCTCCACCGGCAGCTTCGGCATCCCGACGCTGGTACAGGCCGGGACCATCACGGCCCAGCTCTCGAGCGGGGACTGGACCGCCGCCAACCTGGCCCGCTTCGTCGCGGAAGACGCGCTGCGCCGCTTCGCGGCCAACGCGGCCCGCGACCCCCTGCTCGCCCCCACGCCCCGGCAGATCTCCGAGGTCGCCGTCTGGGCGGGCTACGCGAACCGGCTGCTGGGCGAGACGTTCTGCGGCGCGGTCCTGCCGGTGACCGATCCCGACGGGTCGCTCTCCCCCGGCGACTCCACCGCCCATACCGACTATTTCCTGCGGGCGGAGCAGCACTTCACCAGCGCCCTCCAGACCGCCGGCACGGTCACGCCGGACTCGGTGCGGATCCGGATCGTCAATTCCGCGCGCGCCGGCCGGGCGTCGGTGCGGCTCGACCTGGCGTCCTGGGGTGTGGGCGGGACGGCCATGTGGGACTCCGCGGCGGCCGACGCCGCGCTGGTCCCGAACACCTTCGTCTTCCGGCTGCCGTTCTCGGACCAGGACCAGAATCAGTACAACTACATCTACTGGGCGCGCGCGGCGACGCCCTACCGCGCGCACACGCAGTGGGGCACCTTCCACGAGGGGTACTACCGGACCACGCGAGATGCCCGGGTCGCCTGGGATTCCACGGCGCTCTTGGGCGATGCGGCGGTGGCGAAGTTCGGCGGCCGGGTGCCGTTCTGGCCCGAGCGCAAGCACAACGCCCGGAACTCGCCCATCAACCTCTCGAGCGGCTGGGAGATGCGCCTCATCGAAGCCGAACGGGCCCTGGTCGGAGGAGACCCCGCCACCGCGGTGAACCTCATGAACCAGCGGCGGACCAACCTCGCCCTTCCGACCTACGACAACACGGTCTCGGCGGACTCCGCCTGGTCGCTCCTCAAGTTCGAGCGGGCCGTGGAGCTGTGGCTCGAGGCGCGCCGGTTGGGTGACCTCCGCCGGTGGATCGTGAACGGCGTGCCCGGGAGCTACCCGGATGGCCTCTATCGCGCCAGCATCGCGGACACCCTTCACACGACGCCGCTCGAGAACATGACGACGCCGGTGGCGCGCTCGCTCTGTTTCCCCATCGGGCAGAACGAGCGTGACACCAATCCGAACTTCTAGGCGCGAAGGGCGACCGCGCATGGACCGCCACCCGGCGTGGTGCGCCGTCGCCCTCGCCCTCACGGCCTGCTACACCTACCGCCCCGCGACCATCGACACCCTGCCGCTAGGGGCGGAGATCCGCGGCCTCCTGGCCACGGAGGCGCGCCTGACGCTGGAGGACAGCCTGGGGCTCGGTCTCGCCGACCTGCGGGGAACGCTGGTCGCGCGCAGCGGCGATAGCCTCCTGGTCTCGATCCGTTCGGTGGACGCCGGGTCCACCCGCGAGGGCAGGCCCCTCTATCAGCGCGTGGCCCTGGCCCGGCGGGACGTGCTCCGGGTGGACGTCAAACGCCTCGACCGACGGCGAACTTTCGCGGTCGCGGCGATCGTGGCGGGCGCCGCCGCCGTCCTCCTGATCCGCGAGTTCCGGTCGAACCCGGGGGAGCCGCCCTGCTGTGGTCCCCCCCCGCCCGAGTCGCCCCCCGCCTGGGGGCTGCGCGTCCCGTTGCCGCGGGACTGATGCGCGTTCGCGTCGGCACCAGCGGGTACGCCTACAAGGAGTGGAAAGGCACGTTCTACCCGGAAGAGCTGCCGGCCGATGCCATGCTGTCCCACTACGCGAGCCGCTTCGACACCGTCGAGATCAACAACACGTTTTACCGGATGCCCAATGCCCGCACGATCGCCGCCTGGGCCGAGGCGGTACCGGCGGGGTTCACCTTCGTCCTCAAGGCCTCCCAGAAGATCACCCACGTGGCCCGACTCCAGGGCGCGGACGACGCGGTGCGTTATTTCTGCGACACGGCGCTCGGGATGGGTGCCAAGCTCGGTCCGCTCCTGTTCCAGCTCCCGCCCAACTTCAAGAAGGACCTGGACCGCCTCCGGGGCTTCCTCCCCGCCGTGAGCCAGGAGGTTCGCTGCGTGTTCGAGTTCCGTCACGACTCCTGGTTCGCGCCGGACACCTACGACCTGCTGCGCTCCCGCAACGTGGGGCTCTGCGTGGCCGACACCGAGACCGGCACCACCCCCCTCGAAGCGACGGCGGATTTCGGATACCTCAGGCTGCGCGACGAGGGGTACACCAGCGAGGACCTGGCCCGGTGGGCCGGGCGGGTCCGGGAGCTGGGCGCCCGAGGACACTGGAGCGAGGTGTACGTGTTCTTCAAGCACGAGGAGTCGGGGAAGGGCCCGGCGCTGGCGCAGGAGTTCAGAGCCCTCTTCGGCTGACGCCGGGGCTTCGCCCCGGGGCCAGCCGTGCCCAGATTACCTGCATGACCGAGGCAGCCCTCATCGTCGGCGCCGGGCCCATCGGGCTGGCCTGCGCCGTTTCCGCCAAACGGCGGGGCCTCGACCCGCTGGTCATCGACGCGGGGACCGTCGCGAACTCCATCTCCCGTTATCCCGTCGGGATGACCTTCTTCACCACGGCCGACCGGCTGGAAATCGGCGGACACCCGCTGGTGTGCGCCGGGCAGAAGCCCGTGCGGGAAGAGGCTCTCAAGTACTACCGCGGCGTGGTGCGCGCGGAGGGGTTGCGGGTGCGCCCCTACACCCGGCTGCTCGAGGCCCGACGGTCCGACGGTGCGATCGTCTGCCGGGTGGCGACCCGGCTGGGCGAAGAGCGCCTGGAGTGCCGGAAGCTGATCCTGGCGACCGGGTATTTCGATCATCCCAACCGGTTGGGCGTGCCGGGGGAGGACCTGCCGCACGTGAGCCACTACTTCGACGAGCCGCACCGGAGCTTCGGCCTCGACGTGGTGGTGATCGGCGGCAAGAACTCGGCCGTCGAGGCGGCGCTCGAGCTGTTCCGCGCGGGCGCGCGGGTGACGCTCGTCTACCGGGGCGCGGCGTTCAAGGACAGCGTCAAGTACTGGCTCAAGCCCGACATCGAGAACCGCATCGCGGACGGGGAGATCGCGGCGCGACTGGGCGCCCAGGTCCTGCGCATCGACCCCCGCGCCGTCACCATCCGGCGCGCCGACGGCCGCGAGGAAGCCCTCCCCGCCGACCGCGTGTTCGCCCTGACCGGCTTCCATCCCGACTTCGAGCTGTTTCGCCGGATCGGGATCGAGCTCGACCCGGAGACCCTCCGCCCCGCCCTCGATCCGGCCACGCTCGAGACCAACGTGCCGGGCGTCCATATGGCGGGGAGCATCGCGTCGGGACGGGCGATTTCCGAGGTGTTCATCGAGAACGGGCGGTTCGACGGGGAGAAGATCTTCTAGGCGGGCGCCACCACCCCCCTCGCCTCCGCGTAGCGCCGGAGCTCCCTCACCCCGCCCTTGAACGAATACGCCTCGTACCCCGCCCGCTGCATCGCCTCGGCCAGGTACGCCGACTGCACCCCGAAACTGCAGTACAGGATGTACCGGCGGGCCTTGTCCAGGTCCTTGAACCGGGCCGCCAGGTCCGCCGGATCCCAGCGCTCGGCCCCGGGGTAGTGCCAGGCCCGATAGTGATGGGCATCCCGGCAGTCCAGAACCACCGCCTCCTCGGGGATCTCGGACGCGAAGAGGTAGGGCTGGACCAGATCCACCGGCCGGAGCGACCGGAGGTCGATCGCCTTGCGCGCCGCCACGGCCTGCTCCAGCACCGCCAGGTCCATCTTCGCCTCCTCGGCGCGGGCCGCCGCGGGGGCGGAGTGGGTGACCGGCTTGTAGCGCGCGATGTCGCAGTACTCCCGGATCTGCGCCGAGAGCGCGGCCGTCCCGATCCGCTCGGCCCGCGCGATGATCTCGTTCTTGTCGAAGCCCAGGAGCGGCCGGAATACCGGCAGGGTCACCGCCTCGTTGATCGCCGCCAGGTTCCCCAGGGTCTGCGAGGACACCTGGCCCACCGATTCTCCCGTGACGATGGCCTCGCCACGCACCGCCTGCGCCACCGCCGCCGCCGCCCGGTACATGAGCCGCTTCAGCACCACCTGCCAGTAGCGCTGGGCCACGGTGCGCCGCAACTCGGCCAGCGGCCGCTCGAAGTCCACCACATGGATCACCGGCCGATCGCCCCAGCTCCACTGGTCCGCCAGGACCTTCACCACACCCAGCACCGAGCGCTCGTAGGCCGCCCCGCCCAGATTGCAGAAAACGTACTCGAGCGCGATCCCCCGCTTGAGCATGAGCCACGCCGCCACCGGGGAATCGAAGCCCCCCGAGATCAGGGCCACCGCCTTGCCCTCGACCCCGAGCGGCAGCCCGCCCACGCCCGGAATGCGCCCACTATAAAGGAAAGCCTCGCGCTCGCGCAGCTCGACCGTGACCGTGACCTCCGGGTCGTCGAGATCCACGTCGCCATAGCGATCGAGCGCCGCGCCCAGCCGCACCCGGATGTCCTGGGTGCCGAAGGGGTACTGCCCGGCGCGGTGCGCCTGGACCGCGAACCGCCGCCCCTGAACCCGCTCCCCGTACAACCGTTCGCCGGTGCGGACGATCTCCTCCAGGTCGGCGGGGATGCGGGCTTCCACCTCGGACACCGACGCCACCCCGAACACGTTGGCGATCTGGGCCCCGGCCGCCGGATCCGCGGTCTCGACATAGATCCGGCTCCAGCGGTCCTCGATGCGGGCCCGGAGGCCGCCCCCGTCGAGCGCGTCCCGCAGGTTACGCACCAGCCGGCGCTGGAAGCGACGGCGGGTGCCGCGGGCCTTGGTGGTGATCTCGGGCGCGAGGCGCACCAGAAAGAGCGGCATATCTTCAAGCTACGTGGAGCGATTCGATGTCGCCATCGTAGGCACGGGCCCGGCGGGCTCGACTGCCGCGCAGCGGCTGGCCGAGGCCGGGGCGCGGGTGGTGGTGCTGGACAAGGCGGTCCTGCCCCGCTACAAGACCTGCGGCGGGGGAGTGGTGGGCCGGGCGCGGCGGCTGTTCGGGACGCCCGTTGACCGGGCCGTAGAGCACGAGTGCCGGCGGGCCGAGGTTCACCTGGCCGATGCCGCCCTGCGCCAGGTCGTCGAACGCGCCGAACCGCTCGTGTCCATGACGATGCGGAGCGCCCTCGACGCCCTGCTCGCCAGCGGCGCCGCGGCGGCGGGGGCGACGCTCCGGAGCGCCAGCCGCGTGAGGGCGATCGAGCCCGCCCATGGCGGGGCCGTCGTCCGGACCGAGCGCGGTGCGCTCGCCGCGACGTTCGTCATCGCGGCGGACGGGGCGACCGGGGTCACGGCGCGGACGGCGGGGTGGCCGCCCCACCGGCACGCGGTCCCGGCCCTGGAGTGGGAGGTGACAGTGCCCGAGTCGGTCCACGCCCGGTTCGCGGGGACGGCGCGGTTCGATTTCGGCGGCGTCCCTCACGGATACGCCTGGGTGTTCCCGAAGCGGAACCACCTGTCGGTCGGGGTCCTCGCCACGCGCCGCGGGCCCGCGGCGCTCGAGCGCTGGCTCGAGGACTATCTGCGAAGGGTCGGGGTCGTCGGCATCGAGCGGGTGGAGCGGCACGGTTACGTCATCCCCCTGCGGCCCCTCCCCGGTCCCCTGGTGCGGAACCGCACCATCGTCGTGGGCGACGCCGCGGGGTTCGCCGATCCCCTGACGGCTGAAGGCATCAGCGGGGCGGCGCTGAGCGGCGCGCTGGCGGCGCGGGCGGTGGTGGCGAGCGGGGGAGACGAGAGCCGCGCGCGCCGGGTGTACGCCCGCGCCGTGGCTCGCGACATCCTCCCCGACCTGCGCGCCGCCCGCCGGTACGCCCGCGTGCTCTACGACTGGCCCCGCCTGCGAGCCTGGGTGTTCCGGCGGCGCGGCCGCGCGCTGGCCGAGGCCACGGCCGAAGTCATGACCGGCAACCGCTCCTACCGCGAGGCGCTGGGCGCGCTGCGCCTGCTGCTCCCTGCCGTCCCATGACCTTCCGGTTTCGCGCCCCCAGGGTGGCGCTCGGCCTGCCGCTGGCGGCGCTGTCGGTCGCCGTTGCCTTCGCCTTGCGAGAGCTCCAAATCCCGCCCGTCCCCACCTGGTTCTACGTGTTCGCCTGGTATCCCACCCTGGCGTTTCTCGACCTTCTGGTCTACGCGCTGGGCGGCGACTCGCTCCTGGATCGGCCCCGAGAACTGGCCGCGATGCTGTGGTGGTCGGCGGTGATCTGGTTCCTGTTCGAGGCGATCAATTTCCGCCTGGAGACCTGGTACTACGTGTTCGTCCCGGCGCACCCGGTCGAGCGCTGGCTGGGGATCACGGTCTCGTTTGCGACCGTGGCGCCGGCGATTCTCCTCCCCGCGCGCCTCCTCGAGCGGCTGGGGGTCGGACGCGCCCTGACCTCGAGGCCCGTGGCTGTGCGGCCCCGGGATCTCCATCTGGCAACGGCGCTGGGCCTCGCGGGCCTGGGCGCCGCCCTGGCCTGGCCTCGACTGTTCCACCCACTGGTCTGGGGCGCGGTCTGGCTCCTGGCCGAGCCCGCGCTCTACCGGACCGACCCGGCCCGATCGCTCTTCGCCGACGTCGCGGCCGGTCGCTGGGGCCGGATCGCGCGCCTCCTCTTGGCGGGCCTCATGGCCGGCATCCTGTGGGAGGCCTACAACGCCGGCGACCGCGGGAAGTGGATCTACACGGTTCCCTTCCTCGAGGACCTGAAGGTGTTCGAGATGCCGCTCCTGGGCTTTCTGGGGTTCCCGTTTTTCGCGCTCGAGGTCTGGACTCTCTACCATCTCCTGGCGCCGCGCACCGGAATCCGCACCGTGCTCCCGGCGGCGCTGTTCGTCGGCGGGGTGCTCACCGGCATGGATCGCCGCACGGTCACCTCCGTGACCCCGTCGCTCGCCGGTCTTGCGGCCTCGGTGGACGTCCGCGAGCGGCTGGCCCGGGCGGGTTTCGAGGACGTGTTCCGGCTGGCGCGCACCCCGCCCGAATCGCTGGCCGCCCGTGCCGGGCTCTCTTCCGAGGCGGCTCATGCCGTCCGGGAGGCGGCCCGGCTGGCGACGCTGCGGGGTATCGGCACCGCGCACGCCGCGCGCCTGCGCCGCGCCGGGGTCGCGACCGTGGAGGAGTTGGCCGCGGCCCACCCGGACTCGCTGTGGTCCAAGGTTCGCGGGTCCTACCGGCCCACCCGGGCCGAGGTGCGCGAGTGGATTCGCGCGGCGCGCGCCCAGGCCGCTGACCGCTCGAACCGGTGACGCGGGTCGCATTGCCGAACGGTGCCCGCGCGGTAGATTCCCCGGCCCCCTTCCGCGTGCGAACTCGCGCATGCGCCCTGGGGTAGAAAGCGGCAGCGGCCGCGCGGGTCGCCTTCCGCGACCCGCGGCCGGGTGATGGATGTCACACCGTTTCCGGTAGGAGAGCCATCCTATGCGCACACGTCGCACGCGGAGCCTGAGCTGGCTCCCTGCCCTGCTGGTCGCCGCGCTGGCGTGCCAGCGGGGACCGTCGCAGGAAACGCAGGCGAGAATGGAGGAGTTGACCGCGGCCGCCCAGGAGCGCGACCGCCTGGTGCAGGAGGTGGCGGAGAACACGCGCCTGCTCAGCGAGATCTCGGCCGAACTCACCAAGGTCCAGGTGCCCGCCCGTACCCTCCGCGGGGTCTCGACCGAGTCCCCCCTGCGGGCTTCGCGCGACACCATGATCCGCAAGGTCCGGTACATCTCCGCGCGGATCGGCGAGGTCGAGAACCGACTGCGGGAGAGCCGCCAGCGGATCGAGCAGCTGACCACCATCTCCGACAGCCTGCGCACGACGCTGGAGGAGACGCAGCGGAATTTCGAGGGCATCGTGCAGAACCAGCTCGCCACCATCGAAGCGCTGAAGCAGCAGGTGGCGACCCTCGAAAGCGAGAAGCAGGCGCTCTCGGACACGCTCAGTCAGGTGGCGGCCCGCGCCAATCGCGTCTACTACGTCGTCGGCACCAAGGACGAGCTCAAGGAGCAGGGGCTGGTGGTGGAGGAGGGCGGCAGCCGGTTTCTCTTCGTGCTGTGGAAGCAGGGCGAGACGCTGCAACCCGCCCGGGAGCTCGATCCCAGCAAGTTCACCGCGATCGACCGCCGCGAGGTCACCGAGATCCACCTGCCCGATCCCACGGCCACCTACCGCATCGCCTCGCGCCAGGACCTCGATTACCTGGAAGCCCCGATTTCGGAGGACGGGAGAATCCGGGGCACCGAGACGCTCCGCATCACCGATTCCGAGCGTTTCTGGCTGCCGTCGCGCTTCCTGATCATCGTGAAGGAAGGCGGCAACGGAGGACCGACGGCGGCGAGCTGACCCGCTGAACGCGGAGGGCGGTGAGGGACCGCGGCAGGTCCGGCACCGCCCTTCGCCCCACCCTCGCGCAGCGATGCGTTGCTCCTGGTCCGAATCCAGCCCCCTCATGCTCGCCTACCACGACCGGGAGTGGGGCGTCCCGGTCCACGACGACCGCAAGCACTTCGAATTCCTGTTGCTCGACGCGTTTCAGGCCGGCGTTTCCTGGGCCGTGGTGCTGAACAAGCGGGAGAACTTCCGGCGGGCGTTCGACGGATTCGATCCGGAGAAGATCGCCCGGTACCGGGCCCCCAAGCTGCGCGCGCTCCTCCGGGACGCCGGCATCATCCGCAACCGTCTGAAGATCGCCGCGGCCGTGGCCAACGCCCGGGCGTTTCTCGAGGTCCGGGAGCGGGAGGGCTCGTTCGACCGCTTCATCTGGGGCTTCGTGGACGGCGAGCCCCGGCAGAATCGGTGGAAGACCATCCGCCAGGTCCCGGCCCGAACCCGCGAGTCCGACCGGATGAGCCGGGCGCTGAAGGAGCGGGGCTTCAAATTCGCAGGGTCAACCATTTGCTACGCCTACATGCAGGCGGCGGGGCTGGTGAACGACCACCTGGTGGCGTGCTTCCGGTACCCGGAACTGCGCGGCTGAGCCCGCCAGGCCTACTTGGCCCGCTCCAGGTACACCCCTTCCCGCGGGTCCACGCGGATCTTCTCCCCTTCGGTGATGAACTCGGGGACCTGGACGGTGACGCCGTTGGAGAGCCGGGCCGGTTTGGTGCTGGCGGTCTTCGTGGCCCCGCGCATGACCGGGGCGGTCTCCACCACCTCGAGCTCCACCACGGACGGCAGTTCGATCGCGATGGGACGGCCGTCGAGCCACTCGACCAGGATCCGCATCTCGGGCTGGAGCCAGGGAGCGGCGTCGCCCACCACCTCGTCGCTCAGGACGTGCTGTTCATAGGTCTGGAGGTCCATGACGTGGGTGCCGGCGGCGTCCCGGTAGAGCACCTGGAACTCCCGGGTGTCCAGCCGGGCCTCGTCCACGAAGTCCGTGGCGCTGATGCGCTGGTCGAAGGTGTTCCCCGTGACCAGGTTGCGGAAGCGCACCTGGACGAACGCCCGGAGGTTCCCCGGCGTGCGGTGCTGGAAGTCGAGCACGCGGCACGGCTGGCCGTTGATCAGCAACACGTGGCCGCGGCGAATGTCGGTCGCCTTCATGAGAAACGCGCTTCGGAATGCGGGGCGGGAAGATAAACCCGGGGGACAGGGGCGGAAAGGGGCGGAACGCTCTTGCGCCCGGGCATAGGTTGGAACGGGGAGGTGGCACGCCATGGGGATGCCTGATCCCGTCCCCCGGGCTCCGGGGTGGGAGCCGGCGTATCTCGAGCGTTACCGGAGCGGGGAGCTGGCGCGGCGCGTGGAGCGCGCGCTCGCGTCGCTCCGCTCTTGCCGGGTCTGCCCCCGCGACTGCGACGTGGACCGGCTGGCCGACCGGTACGCCTTCTGCAAAACCGGGCGCCACGCGGTGGTGAGCAGTTACTTTCCCCATTTCGGCGAGGAAGACTGCCTGCGCGGCTGGAACGGCTCGGGAACGATCTTTTTCAGCCACTGCAATCTCCGCTGCGTCTTCTGCCAGAACTACGACATCAGTCAGGCCGCGAGGGTCTCCGAGTCCCGGGGCACGCCGCCCGAGCGGTTGGCCGCGATGATGCTCGAGCTCCAGGCCCGGGGATGCCACAACATCAACCTCGTGACCCCGGAGCATGTGGTGCCGCAGGCGCTCGAGGCCCTGCTCCTCGCGGCGCGCGGCGGCCTGCGGCTCCCCCTGGTCTACAACACCAGCGCCTACGACTCGGCCGACAGCCTGGAGCTGCTGGACGGCGTGGTGGACATCTACATGCCGGACTTCAAGTACTGGAAACCCGAGAGCGCCGGGCGCTACCTCAAGGCCCCGGACTACCCCGAGGTGGCCCGGGCCCGGATCAAGGAGATGCACCGGCAGGTGGGCGACCTGCGCGTGGACGAGGAAGGACTGGCCTACCGCGGGCTCAACCTCCGTCATCTGGTGATGCCCGGAGCGCTGGACGAGACCGAGGCCATCCTCCGGTGGGTCGCCCGGGAGCTGGGCCCGACGACCTACGTCAACCTGATGGATCAGTATTATCCGGCGGGCCGGGTGAGCCGGGAGCACTACCCGGAGATCAACCGCCGGCTCACCCAGGAGGAGTTTCTGGAAGCGCGGCGCCTGGCACGCTCCCTGGGCCTGACGCGGCTGGACGAACGGGCGCCCCACCGGCTGCTGCGCCGGATAGGACCCGCCACGGTGGCGATGACGTAGCGGAAGGCCGGCCCGCCCCGCTAGGTTTCTTGCCGATGGGCACCGCCGCAACGCCCGCCCGCCAGGTCCGCGAATCCGTGGTCGTCCGGTTTGCCGGCGACTCCGGGGACGGGATGCAGGTCACCGGCGGCCAGTTCACCCTCGAAACGGCGCTGGCGGGGAACGATCTCTCCACCTTCCCCGACTTCCCGGCCGAGATCCGCGCCCCGGCGGGGACCACGTTCGGGGTTTCGGCGTTCCAGATCCGGTTCGGCGCGACCGACGTGATGACGCCGGGCGACGAGGTGGACGTGCTGGTCGCCATGAACCCGGCCGCGCTCAAGGTGGAGCTCAAGGATCTGCGCGTGGGGGGCACCATCATCGTGGACACGGGCGCCTTCACCGAGCGGAATCTGGCCAAGGCGGGCTACGCCGTGAACCCGCTGGAAGACGGCTCGCTCGCGTCCTACCAGGTGCTCAAGTTCGATGTCACCCAGCGCACCCTCGACGCGGTGAAGCCGTTCGGGCTCTCCACGAAAGAGGCCCACCGCTGCCGCAACATGTGGGCGCTGGGGCTCCTGCTCTGGATGTACGGGCGCGACCGCACCGCCACCATCGCATGGGTGCAGCGGAAGTTCGCCCGCCGGAAAGAACTGGCCGAGGCCAATCTCGCGGCCCTCCATGCGGGCCACGCCTTCGGCGAGACCGCCGAGATGCCCGAGCATCTGGTGGGGTACGTGGTGCCCCGCCACCAGGCGGCTCCGGGCGTCTACCGCACGGTGAGCGGCACGGACGCGATCGCCCTGGGACTCGTGGCCGGCATGCGGGCGGCGGGACTCTCCCGGATGGTCTTCGCCGGCTACCCCATCACGCCGGCCTCGGCGCTGTTGCACGCGCTCGCGGGGCTCAAGCGGTACGGCGTCATCACCTTCCAGGCCGAAGACGAAATCGCGGCCATCGGGGCGGCCATCGGCGCGGCCTACGCCGGCGCGCTGGGCGTCACCTCGAGCTCGGGCCCCGGCATGGCCTTGAAGACCGAGATGTTGGGCCTCGCCGTCGCCACCGAGCTGCCCCTCGTGGTGGTGGACTCCCAGCGGGCCGGCCCCTCGACCGGCATGCCCACCAAGACCGAACAGTCGGATCTCTTCCAGGCGGTCCACGGGCGGAACGCCGACTCGCCGCTGGCCGTGCTGGCGCCCGCCACCGCCTCGGACTGCTTCGAGGTGGCCATCGAGGCGGTCCGGCTCGCGACCAAGTACATGACGCCGGTGATCCTCCTGACCGACACCTATCTCGCGCATGCCGCCGAGCCCTGGCGGGTGCCCGAGATCGAGCGCCTGCCCAGCTTCCCGGTCAGGTTCCGTACCGATCCGGACGGGTTCCAGCCGTTCCTCCGCGACCCGGCCACCCTGGCCCGCCCCTGGGCGGTGCCGGGGACTCCCGGGCTCGAGCATCGGATCGGCGGCCTGGAGAAGGACTACGACACCGGGCACATCTCCTACGACCCCGACAACCACCAGCGCATGACGGACGCCCGGGCCCGGAAGATCGCGGGCATCGCGAGCGACATTCCGCCGCAGACCGTGGCCCTGGGGCCGGACCGGGGCCGCCTGGCCGTGGTGGCGTGGGGCTCGACCTACGGCAGCGTGCACGAGGCGGTGCGGCAGGCCCTGGAGGAGGGGATCGAGGTATCGCACGTTCACCTGCGCTACCTGAGTCCCTTCCCCCGCAACCTGGGCGAGCTGCTGCGGCGCTTCGATCGGGTCCTGGTCCCCGAGCTCAACGCGGGCCAGCTCGTGGCCCTGCTCCGGGCGGCCTACCTGGTGCCGGCCGAACGGCTCGGCAAGGTGGCGGGGAAGCCGTTCCGAGTGGCGGAAATCCTGGACGCCATCCGGGCGATGGCGGCGGAGCGACCGGCCCGATGACCGTCGTCACCATCACCGATCGCGAGCTCCAGCCCAAGGACTACGCCTCGGATCAAGAGGTCCGGTGGTGTCCCGGGTGCGGCGACTACGCGGTGCTGAAGGCCGTCCAGAAGGCGCTGGCCGAACTGGGGGCGCCGCGCGAGCGCACGGTGTTCGTGTCGGGGATCGGGTGCGCGGCACGGTTCCCGTACTACGTCTCGACCTACGGATTCCACACCATCCACGGCCGGGCGCCCACCATCGCGACCGGGATCAAGCTGGCCAATCCCGAGCTCGACGTCTGGGTGGTCACCGGTGACGGCGACGGGCTGTCCATCGGCGGGAACCACATGCTGCACGTCCTGCGGCGCAACGTGGATCTCCAGATCGTGCTGTTCAACAACGAGATCTACGGGCTCACCAAGGGGCAGTACTCGCCCACCTCGCGCCGCGGGACGCGGTCCCCTTCGACGCCCCAGGGGTCGATCGAGTATCCGGTGCAGGCGTGCTCCTTCGCCCTGGGCGCCGGCGCCCGGTTCGTGGCCCGTTCCATAGACACGCTGCAACCGCACCTGGTCGGAGTGCTGAAACGGGCCCATGCCCACCGCGGCGCCTCGTTCGTCGAGGTGCTCCAGAACTGCGTGGTGTTCAACGACGGAGTGTTCGAGCATATCACCGGCCGGGAGGTGGCGCCCGAAGCGCAGCTCCACCTGGAGCACGGCCAGCCCCTCCGCTTCGGCAGGAACCGGGAGAAAGGGTTGCGGCTCAAGCCCGGGAAGCTGGAGCTGGAGGTGGTGGACGCCGGCAGCGAGGGCGTCCTGGTCCACGACGAGACCAACCGGGCGCTGGCCCAGCTGCTCGCCGCGCTCGAGCCGCCGGCGTTCCCGGTGGCCCTGGGTGTGCTGTACTGCAACCCGGCCACTCCCTACGAACAGGACGTCTACGCTCAGGCCCGCGAGGCGGGGCTGGACGGGCCGGCCGATCTCGCCACGCTGATCCGCGGGGAGCAGACCTGGGTGGTGGCGGGGTAGCCGCCGACCTGGTCGTCCACGGCTCCCGCGTGGTCACGCCGTCGGGGATCGCCCCGGGGGCGGTGGTGGTGCGGGACGGCCTCATCTCCGAAGTCACCTCGCCCGGGACGGCACCGGACGCGCATCGCGTCGTGGACGCGGGCGACGCCGTCGTCCTCCCGGGGCTGGTGGACGCCCATGTCCACCTCAACGATCCGGGTCGCGCCGAATGGGAGGGGTTCGAGACCGGCACCCGCGCGGCGGCGGCGGGCGGGGTCACCACGGTCGTGGACATGCCGCTGAACAGCGTGCCGGTCACGACCACGGTGGCCGCGCTCGAGGCCAAGACCAGGGCCGCGAGCGGCCGCGCCCTGGTGGACTACGCGCTGTGGGGCGGCGCGGTGCCCGGCGAGCTCGAGCACCTGGCCCCACTCGCCCGCGCGGGCGTCAGCGGATTCAAATGCTTCCTGGTCCCGTCGGGGATCGACGAGTTCCCGCCCCTGGGGCGGCCCGAGCTCGAGGGCGCGATGACTCGACTGGCGGAGCTGGGCCTGCGGTTGCTGGTCCACGCCGAGCTGCCAGGGCCCCTCGAGCGAGCCGCCGGCCGCGCGGCCGGAGACCGGCGTCGCTACGCCACCTACCTGGCCTCCCGGCCGCCCGACGCCGAGGACGAGGCCGTCGCGCTGCTGGTCGAGCTGGCCGCGCGCACGGGCTGCCCGGTGCATGTCGTCCATCTCTCGTCCGCGCGGGCCCTGCCGCGCCTGGCCCAGGCCCGGCGGGCGGGAGTGCCGGTGACGGTCGAGACCTGCCCGCATTACCTGACCTTTGCCGCCGAGGAGATCCCCGACGGGGCGACCGCGTTCAAGTGCGCGCCGCCGATTCGCGACGCCGAGAACCGGGAGCGGCTGTGGCAGGGGCTGGCAGACGGTATCATTGATCTCGTGGCGAGCGACCACTCC
>DATLXT010000054.1:0-16764 GCA_035575475.1 Gemmatimonadales bacterium
CGTGCACGGCGTCGCGGGCGGCGCCATCCAGCCACACCGCGGACCGCACCCGCACCAGTGGGTCGGGCCACCCGGCGCACAGGCGGCAGGGACCGAAACCGGGCTCCGGCTGACCGCAGCGGGCACACCAGGGGGGTGCCACCGGACGCCAGCGGTAGCGGCACACCGAGCAGATCAGGTCGTCCCCCCGGGCGAACGGCAACAGCCCCCGGCACAAGAGGCATTCGGCCGGCAGGAGCAGGCGCTCGAAGGCGCTAGCCACGGAGCGCGCGGGCCACGGCCGCGCGCATGACCTCCAGCGGGGCCGCCTGACCGGGGAAGAAGCGCCCGAAGGCGGCGGCGCCCTGGCGCACCAGCATCTCTCGCCCGTCCTGGGCCGTGGCGCCGGCGGCGCGCATGGCCCGCACCCACGCCGTTTCCCCCCGCCGGTACACGAGATCCAGCGCCACTTCGACCTCCTGGACCTCAGCCGGACTCACGGGAAGCGGATCGCCGTCCCGCAGCCCCAGGGGCGTGGCGTTGATCACCACCTCGGCCGCCACCGGTCCGTGGGCCACCTGCACCGGCATCCCCCGGGTCTCGGCCCATTCCGCAAACGCCCGAGCTCGCTCGGGGGCTCGGGAGCGGACCAGCAGGTCCGCGCCCAGTTCCTTCGCCGCGATCAGTACGGCCCGCGCGGCCCCGCCGGTTCCCAGGACCAGCCAGCGGCCCCCGCCCGCCACGCCCAGCGCCCCGAGGGCGCCCCGCACGCCGGCCACGTCGGTGTTGTCCCCCACCAGCACGCCGTCCTCGGTCCAAAACGTATTGCACGCCCCGGTGCGGCGGCACAGATCCGTTTTACGCGCCACCAATCGTTCTACGGCTTCCTTGTGCGGCACCGTGACGTTGCCCGCCGCCCCCACCGCGGCGAGCGCGGTGAGCACCTCGGCGAGGGCCGCCCCAGGGACGCGCAGGCCAAGGTATACCGCGTCGAGGGCCAGACAGCGGATCGCGGCATTGTGCATCAGGGGCGAAAGCGAATGGGCCACCGGGTCGCCGATCACGGCGAGCAACCGCGTGCTAGCGCCGATCTCCACGCGGCTCCTCTTTGACCAGCCGGTCCACGACCGCCTCGATGAATTCCTCGAGCTGGCGGCAGGTCTCCCGGTAGACGTCGAGCTTCCCGCCAAAGGGGTCGCTCACTTCGGCATCGTCGCCTTCCCGTCCGGCATATTCGCCGAGCACGTGCACCCGGCCCTCGCCGCCCAGCTCGTCCACCCGGGCCCGGTGGTGCCGGGCCATGGTGAGCACGAGGTCGGCCTGGCGCACCAGATCTGCGGTCAGCAGGCGGGCCCGGTGGGCCGACAGGTCGATACCGCGCTCCAGGGCGACCAGATACGCGCCCTCCGAGGCCGGGGCGCCGTCCCAGGCGCCCGTGCCCGCCGAGGTCACCTCGATCGAATGGATGCCCCGCCGCTCGAGCGCGCGGCGCATCAAGGCTTCGGCCAGCGGGCTGCGGCAGATGTTCCCGGTGCAGACGAACAGGATGCGCCGGATCACGGAGCCAGGGTGCCCACGGCCCGCCGCAGCTCGGCCAAGGTGAGGGCGCCAGCGCGGATGAGGCGGGGGATCGGCCCGGTGCAGTCCACCACCGTGGACGGGGGCCGGTTCCCCAGCACGCCGCCGTCCAGGACCAGGAGGCGGCCCTCCCGAACCGCGGCGGCGAAGTCTCGCAGAATGGCGGCCGAGCCGGGCGCGGGTGGTTGGCCCGGGAGGTTGGCCGAGGTCGAGGTCAGCGGCTCGCCCAGAGCCGCGACCAGCCGCGCGATCGCCGGCTGGGAGGTCCAGCGCACGGCGATCCCGCCCTCCGGGCCCCGCAGGAGATCAGGCATTCCACCCCCGCCGGGCAGGATCAGGGTCAGCGGTCCAGGCCAGAAGGCCCGCGCCAGCGCGTCGGCCGAGGTATTGAACGCCAGGCCCAACGCTTCGGCCATGGCGCGGCTGCTCACCAGTAACAGGAACGGTTTGTCGGGTCGCCGCCCCTTGAGCGCTGCCAGCGCGGCCACCTCGTCCCCGCGGGCGCGGGAGCCGAGCCCGTATACCGTCTCGGTCGGGTAGGCCAGCAGACCGCCCCGCTCGAGGTGGGTCACCACCTGCGGAATGGCGGCCGCGATCTCGGGCTCGCTCTGGAACGGGATGGCGTTCACAGCAGCTCACGGGCGAGCGCCTCGGCCATTCTGAAGTCGTCTGGCGTCGTGACCTTCAGGTTGTAGACGACGTCGGGCACGACCTCGACCGGGAAGCCCGAGCGCTCGCACACTTCGGCATCGTCGGTGGGCGGCGGGGTGTCCGCTGCCAGCCGCTCATAGGCTCGCTCGATCAGGGCTCGGGGGAACCCCTGGGGCGTCTGCGCGCGCCAGAGCCGGTCCCGAGGCACGGTCCGGGCCACCCGGTTCCCGTCGCTCACTTCCTTCACCGTATCGGTCAGCGGGACGCCCGGGATGGCGCCCACACCCCGGCGGGCCCGTTCGATCACCGCGTCCACCGTGGAACGGCTGACGAAGGGGCGCGCCGCGTCGTGCACCAGGACTACCGCGACGCCGCTCCCCAGGGCCTCGAGTCCGGCCCGGACCGAGTCCACCCGTTCGGGGCCGCCCGGCGCGAGGATGAGCCGCTCGCCCCGGAGTGTGGCCAGCCACTCCGGCGGCTGTCGGACGTAGCTGCCGGGCAGGACCACGACCACCTGCGCCACTGCCGGATGCGAGGTGAACGGCCGCAGCGCGCGGAGCAACATCGGGACGCCCAGGATGGGCCGAAACTGCTTGGGTTCGCCGGGGCCCGCCCGGACCCCGGCGCCGGCCGCCACCAGCACCACGCCCGTATCAGGCGGCGAGGCGACGGGCGAGCTCACCGACTCCGTCCAGCGGCACGACCTCGAGGTCCACCGGCGCCAGCCGGGTGCGGGCGGACAGGAACACCCGGCGGAACCCCTGGCGCACCGCCTCGGCCAGACGCCGCTCGGCGGCCGCCACGGGGCGAATCTCTCCTCCCAGTCCGACCTCGCCCAAAAAGAGCGCGTCCGACGGCGCGGGCCGATCGTGCACGCTCGACACCAGGGCGGCCACCACCGCGAGGTCGGTGGACGGCTCCACCAGGCGCACGCCCCCGGTCACGTTGACGAAGACGTCGAGCTCGCCGAATCGCAGCCCGGCGCGGCGCTCCAGCACCGCCAGGAGCACCGCCAGGCGCCGGTGGTCCAGTCCCGTGGCCACCCGCTGGGGCGTCCCGAACCCGGTTTTGGTCGCCAGGGCCTGGACCTCCACCAGCATCGGGCGGGTGCCTTCCATGAGGGCGGTGACCGCCGAACCGGACACGCCCGCCGTGCGGCCGGCCAGGAACAGCGCGGCCGGGTCGGGCACGGGTTCGAGGCCGGCGCCGGTCATGCGGAAGATCCCGATCTCGTCGGCCGAGCCGAAGCGGTTCTTCACGGCCCGGAGGATCCGGTGATCGAACGTGGCCTCGCCCTCGAAGTACAGCACGGTGTCCACGATGTGTTCGAGGGTCCGCGGTCCCGCGATGCCCCCGCCCTTGGTCACGTGCCCTACCAGGAACACGGCCGGGCCGGTCTCCTTGGCGAACCGCATCAGGCGCGCGGCGCACTCCCGTACCTGTCCCACGTTCCCGGGAGCGCCCTCCAGCTCTTCGGTATAGACGGTCTGGATCGAGTCCACGATCACGACGCGCGAGCCCAACGCGGCGGCATGGTGCAGGATGCCCTCGAGTCGGGTCTCGCCCAGCACGTAGAGCCCGTCGGTGGGATCGCGCAGCCGGTCGGCCCGCATGCGGATTTGCTCCGGGGACTCTTCAGCCGACACGTAGAGGGTCGCGATGCCCTGGGCCACGAGCCGGGCGCCGGACTGGAGCAGCAAGGTGGACTTTCCCACGCCCGGTTCCCCGCCCACCAGCACCAGGGAGGCGGGGACGACCCCGCCCCCCAGCACGAAGTCCAGTTCGACGAGGCCGGTCCGCCACCGGGCGACGTCCCGCTCCCGGACCTCCGCCAGGCGCAGGGGCGGCGCGGCGCTCTCGGGGCCGCCTCGGGCGCTGGGTCCCGCCCGGCCGCGGGGGTGGCGTCCGACCGCTTCTTCGACCAGCGCATTCCAGGCGCCGCAGGCGTCGCAGCGGCCGGCCCACTTGGGCTGCTCGGCGCCGCACTCCGTGCAGCGGTAGATCGAGCGCGGCTTACCCGGCATCGGCCCCGCCTGCGAGGTCGGGCGGCGTGTCGCGCAGGGGGTCGCGGCTCACGAAGCGGGTGAACTCCTTCCGGAAGTACAGCGGGACGATGCCGGTGGGTCCATTCCGTTGCTTGCCCACGATCAGCTCGGCATGGCCTTCGATGTTGTTGCCGTCCTTGTCGGTGGGCCCGAGGTACATCTCCGGCCGGTAGATGAAGATCACGACGTCGGCGTCCTGCTCGATGGCGCCCGATTCGCGGAGGTCGGAGAGCTGGGGCCGGTGGTCGCCCGAACGCTGGTCCGGGGCGCGCGAGAGCTGGGACAAGGCCAGCACCGGAATCTCCAGCTCCTTGGCCAGGGCTTTGAGGGAACGCGAGATGTAGGAGATCTCCTGCTGGCGGCTTTCGGCGTCGCCGGGCCCCTGCATGAGCTGGAGATAGTCCACGACGATCATGCCCACGTCGTGCTCGGCCTTGAGCCGGCGGGCCTTGGAGCGCATGGCCAGGGGCGTGAGCGCGGCCGAATCGTCGATCCAGATGGGGGCCGTGCCCAGCAGCCCGGCGGCCCGCGCCAGCTTGGGATAGTCGTCGTCGCGCAGCTGGCCGCGCCGCAGCCGCTGGGCGTCCACCAGGCCTTCGGAGCACAACAACCGCTGCACCAGCTGGTCCTTGGACATCTCCAGCGAGAAGATGGCGACACCGATCGAGTGCTCGATCGCCGCGTGTTGCACGCAGTTCAGCGCGAAGGCGGTCTTCCCCATGGAGGGCCGGGCGGCGATGATCACGAGGTCGGAGCGCTGGAAGCCGGCCGTGAGGCGGTCCAGGTCGGGGAACCCGCTGGCCACGCCGGTGACCGCGCCGTGGCCGCTCTGGAGCTGCTCGATCCGCTCCATGGTCGGCCAGATGAGTTCCTTGATCCGGATGAACTCCTCGGCCCGCCTGAGCTGGGCCACCTGGAACACGCGGTGCTCGGCTTCGTCCAGCACCTCGCTCGAGGTGCCGCGGCCCTCGTAGACATCCTGAATGATGCTGGTCGCCGCCTCGACCAGCCGGCGCAGGACCGCCTTGTCCCGCACGATGCGGCAGTGGTACTCCACGTTGGCGGCGGTGGGCACCACGTCGATCAGCGCCCCGATGTACTCCATGCCGCCGGCCCGCTCCAGGTCGCCGCGCCGCACCAGCTCGTCCCGCAGCGTGACCGGGTCGATCACCTCCCCGCGCTCGGTGAGCGACACCATGGCGCGAAACAGCGCGCGGTGCCCTTCGCGGTAGAACATGGTGTCGTCCAAGAGCTCGGCGGCTTTGAGGGCGGCGTCCTGATCCAGCAGCATGGCGCCGAGCACCGCCTGCTCGGCTTCGTTGCTCCAGGGCGCCTGCCGGCCGGCGACCTCGCGCTCAGCGGTCGAGGAGGCGGCGTGCGATACGGACGTCATCCCAGGTCGGTCGCTTCCAGTTGGGGTTGCGTAGCAGGGCGGCGGGGTGATAGGTCACGATGACTGGAACCCCGCGGAACCGGTGCACCCGGTTGCGCAGCGCGCCCAGCGACTGCTTGGTGTTCAAGAGGGTCTGGGCGGCGGTGCTGCCCATCGCCAGAATGACCTTCGGCCCGATCAGCTCGAGCTGGCGAAACAGGTACGGCGTGCACGCCGCGATCTCGTCGAATTGCGGCGTGCGATTCTCCGGGGGCCGGCACTTGACCACGTTGCAAATGAACACCCGCTCCCGCGGGAAATCTATCGCCGCCAGGATCTTGGTGAGCAGCTCCCCGGCCTGCCCCACGAAGGGCCGGCCGGTCTCGTCCTCGGTGCGCCCCGGCCCCTCGCCCACCACCACGAGGCGGGCGTCCGGAGGACCTTCACCGGGTACGGCGTGGGTGCGGCTCTCGCACAACCGGCACCGGGTGCAGGCCCGCACCAGTTCGGCGAGGGCGTCGAGCGACCCGGCCTGCTGAACGGGATCGTGAGCGAAGAGATCGCCTGCCGGCGGCTCGTACGAGATCCCCGGAGGCGGCAGGACGGCCGCGCGAGGCGGCTGCTGGGCAGGTCCGTCGGGGGAGGGATCGGGGGGAGCGGACGGCGCAGCAGGTTCGCTCCCCGGGGCCGGGCTCGAGCGGCGGGCCGTCGGCCGGCCCAGAGCCCGACCCACGGAAAGAATCACCGTCTCCCCGCCCAGGGCTCGCTGCTGTTCCAGGTATCGGCGCGCCAGCTCCCGCCCGCCGGGTCCTTGGGGCTCGTTCACGGAAGCGCCCGCTCCACCGCGTCGAGGATTCGCTCGGCCACGTCGCGCTTGGGCAAGAGAGGCAGCTCGACGACTTCCCCTCCCTTCCCCAGGATCGTGACCCTGTTCGTGGTGCTGTCGAACCCCGCGCCGGGCTCAAGCGCGTCGTTGAGGATGATGTAGTCCAGGCGCTTTTCCCGCAACTTCCGCCGGGCGCGCTCCAGGCCGTCGGTGCCGCCGGCCTCGAGGGCGAAGCCCACGACCAGACACCCCGCCCGCCGCTCGAGCGAGGCCAGGATGTCGGGCGTGGCCTCGAGCTCGAGCACGAGCCTGCCCGTGGAACGAGGCTCCTTGACCGGCCGAGGCGCCACCGGCCGGAAGTCGGCCGGCGCCGCGGCCATGAACAGGACGTCCGCCTTCTTCACCAGCGCCTGCACCGCCCGCTGCATGTCCTCCGTGGTTTGCACGCGGTGGGTGGTGATCCCGGGGGGAAGCGCCAGGGCGGTCGGTCCGGCGACCAGCACCACGTCCGCCCCCCGCGCCGCAGCCGCTTCAGCCAGGGCGAAGCCCATCCGGCCGCTCGACGGATTGGTGATGACGCGCACCGGATCGAGAAACTCCCGGGTCGGCCCCGCGGTCACCACCACCCGCTTCCCCGACCAGCGCGATCCGGCCGCCAGCAGACGCGCCGCCACGGCCATGATGGTCTCGGGCTCGCTCATCCTCCCCGGGCGGTCGCTGGGCCCCTCGGCCAGCGCGCCGGTCTCGGGCCCGACGAAGTGCCAGCCCCGATGGGCCAGCGTCTTGATGCTGTTCAGGGTGGCGGGGTGGGCATACATCGCGTCGTTCATCGCGGGGGCCGCGAGGACCGGCCCGGTGCGGGCCAGGAGGATGGCCGTCAGTACGTCGTCGGCGAGGCCCTGGGCGGCCCGGGCCAGCAGGTGCGCGGTGGCGGGGGCCACGAGCACGAGATCCGGCTCCCGGGCCAGCCCGATGTGCGCCAGCGCCCGATCGGGCTGCCACAGCGATGTGAGGACGGGACGACCGGTGAGCGCTTCGAACGTGACCGGCCGGACGAACTCGGCCGCGGCCGCGGTCAGCACGACGTCCACCGTCGCACCGTTCTCGGTGAGCCGCCGGGCGAGGGTACAGCTCTTGTAACAGGCGATCCCGCCCGACACGCCGAGGACGACGTGCCGGCCGGCAAACGGCATCAGACCTCCTGCCGCCGCCGTCGCACCAGCCGGTACTTCAGCTGGCCCCGCACCAGGGCGTCCAAGGCGCGGGTGGTCAGCTTCTGCTCCAGCTTCACCGCCGGATCGCGGGGAAACTCGTTCATGTAGCGGGCGAACTTCGCCGCCACCAGCACGCCCAGATACTTGTTCTGCGTGTGGGTTGCGACTTCTCCCGGGGTCACAATCCGCATGGAAATCTCCTCAGATATCCGTCCGCAGGCGGGCCGCCTCCCGCTCCAGCTCGGCAGCCAGCTCCTGGACTCGTGCAGCGAGCCCGGCATGGCCCGAGCCGGGCGGGACCCGGCCGTCGATGATCTGCTCCACCTCCGCCACCGCCCGATTCAGATCGTCATTCACCACGACGTGGTCGTACCGCGGCGCCTCGCGCAATTCCTCTACCGCGCGCTCTAAACGCCGCGCCAGCGCGGCCCGGTCCTCCGTCCTCCGACGGCGCAGGCGGTCCAGGAGGACCGGCACGCTGGGGGGCAGGACGAACACGCTCACCGAGCGCGGTGGGGGGTAGACTCGACGAACCTGACGGGCCCCCTCCACCTCGATGTCGAGCACCACGTGACGGCCGGCCCGCAGCGCCCCCTCGACCTCGCTGCGCAACGTCCCGTAGAGCTCGCCGGCGTACTCGGCCCACTCCAGAAACTCGCCCGCCCGCACCCGCCGCTCGAACTCGGGGCGCGAGAGGAAGTAGTACGCCGTCCCGTCGCGCTCGTCCGGTCGGGGCGCACGAGTAGTGGCCGACACCGAATAGGCGACGTCCCCCCGGCGGGCCACCAGGGCCCGCGCGATGGTCGTCTTGCCCGCGCCCGATGGCGCGGACAGCACGACCACCTTGGGCGTCACTCGATGTTCTCCAGCTGCTCCCGGAACTTCTCGAGTTCGCCCTTCATCGCGACCACGGCCTGCGCAATCGCGGCGTCCCCGGCCTTGGACCCGACGGTGTTGACCTCCCGCAAGAGCTCCTGGGCCAGAAAGCCGAGCTGCTTGCCCACCGGCCCGGTGCCCGCCAGCGCCTCCCGGCAGGCGGCCAGGTGGCTGCGAAACCGCACCAGCTCCTCGCTCACGTCGAGCCGGTCGGCGAGGAGCGCGATCTCCTGCGCCAGCCGCTGCTCGTCCAGCCTGACGCCCCCCGTGAGCTCTGCCACCGCTCGCTTGAGCCGCGCATGCTCGGCCTGGAGCCGTTCCGGAGCCCGGGCGGCGATCTGGTTTCCCAGCGCCTCGAGCGCGTCCAGCCGCGCCCGAAGGTCGGCCGCCAGCGCCTCTCCCTCCCGCGCCCGCATGGCCAGCACCTCGCGGGCCGCGGCCTCCACCACGGGCTGGACCTCCGCCCACCCCACCGGCGACTCGCCGCCGTCGCGGGCGATCAACACGTCGGGATGCCGCGCCACGAAGTCCAGGCTCGGCTCCCCTTTCAAGCGCAGAGCCTTCTTGAGCTCCCGCAACGCCGAGACGACCTCACGGGCGCGCTCCACGTTGATCGTGAGCACGGCCCGGGCCGCCCCCGCAGGCGGCTGGATCCAGCGCAGCGTGGCGGTCACATGGCCGCGACCCAACAGCTCGCGCAGCCGCTCGCGCAACTCCCCCTCGAGCGCCGCCAGCTCGGAAGGGAGCTTGAGCTGGGAGCTGAAGAACCGGTGGTTGACCGTGCGGATCTCCACCCGCAACCGCCCGCCCGCCACGTTCCCCTCGGCCGAGCCGAACCCCGTCATGCTTCGTGGCACAAACTTTAAGCCTAATCGGCAAAAGCACTTACGTCAATCGCCCCCTAGTTGCGAAACTGCCACTGCACTCCGAAGAACTGGATCAGCTTGGGGTAGTCGAGCCCCGGCACGAAGCTCGCCCGCATGCCGGTGGCATTCCGCATGGTCCAGAACGCTGTCACGTCGCCGATCTGCAGCTCGACGTTGTGGTCCACGAAGGTCGCGCCGATCAGCTGATTCCGGTCCGCTCCCCTGATCCCGCCGACCCAGGAACTCCACGACTCGACTGCCGTCTCGCCTCGCAGCGCGAAGATGCCGCTCCGGAAGACCCGCAGGAAACGCGAGAAGAACGTGGCCGAGATCCGGGCGTGCCGCGGGGGCTCGAAGTCCCCGCCCCCGGCGAGCGGGTCGAAGTACCACCCGGCGAGCGACAGCCAGGGCACCGGTCGCAGCGCGCCGGCGACCCGCACGTAGTCGGTCGGCGGGGTGGCCCCCAAGCCCGTGACCGACTTGAGTCCGGCCGGCGCCACGCCGGGCACGAACCCGTCGCGCCGCCCCCCGCCGACCTCGAGCGTGATCCAGTGACGCTCCCAGCGGGCCGCCCAGGCCAGGTCCACCGTTTCCTGGGCCGGGTCGCTGCGCCAGAGGGGCGCTGCGGGCCCGCGGGCCCAGACCGCTTCCCCTCGTAAGGAGAATCCCACCGGCAGCTCGAGGCCCGCCGAGACGTGGGCCCGGTGTCCTTCGCGGTGGTCCCGGTATCGTGATCGCCGCGCCTCTGCGGCCAGGGTCACTCCCCGAATCGGGATCCATGCTCCGCGGGCCTCGACTTCGAGCGGCCGGCGGCGCTCTCCGGCCCGGACCGACAGGGCAGCGTGGCCCCGGGCCCAGGTGTGCGTGGCGTCCAGGAGCACCTGCCCGGTGCCGGTCCCGGGCACGGCGCTGTCCCCCTCCACCCGGGTGGCCGTGACGGCGAGTTGGAGCCGGGGTCCCAGGCCCTCCCCGCCGGGCGCCACGAAGAATCGCAGGAGGCCGTCGCGCCGGCGCGCTCGCCATCGGTCCACCAGCCCCGCTTCCGGGTCGCGGGACCAGGTGGTACTGAGGATCTGGTAGGAAATGCCGGCGCGCGGGCTGGGGGTGTATTCGAAGTTGAGCCAGAGATCGGTCTCGCTGAAGCTCGACGACGAGGTCCCGGGGGCGCCGTCCACCCCGTGCCGTTCGAAAGCCAGGGCGAGGCCTGGCCCCGCGCGCCAGCGGCGCGCGAAGAACCCTCGATAGCGCGCGATGTTGCGATCGCCCGACACGATCCCGACGGCGGAGCTGGCGGCGGTGGACCCCTGGCGGCGGGACACCAGGTACACCCGGAGGACGCCGGGCAGGGGCAGCACCTCGACGCGCTCCAGGGCGCCGAGGGGGATGCGGGCGGGATCCAGGTAGGCCGAATCGCGACCCAGCGGGAGGAAGGGGATCCCGTCCCAGTACACCTCGACGCCTTGCGCCCCGCGTCCACCGTAGAAGGCGTACTCGGCCTGCCCGATGAACCCGCCCCGAGCCAGGTAGACGCCCGGGACGTGGCCGAGCAGGTCGCTCAGCGTGTAGATGTTGGAGAACGCCAGCGAGTCAGTATCGAACACGTACCGGGCCCCGGCCGGCAGCGGGCCGAGGGGCAGGGCTCGGGCGAAGACGGGCAGGGCCAGGGGCAGGGTGTCCCGTGCCGTGGTATCGCGGGCGGTGGTGTCGCGCGCGGTAGTGTCGGCCTGGGCCGCCCCCCGCGCGGCCACCAGGGTGGCCGGCAGGACGAACGCGGCGAGCCAGCGCAGGCGCTAGCCCCCCGCGCGCCGCAGGAGGAACTCCGTAAAGAGGCGGACGCAGACTCCGGTCGGCCCTTTGCCCTGGGTGGGGCCCTCGCCATCGGTGTAGGCCGTGCCCGCGATGTCCAGGTGGACCCAGGGGAAGCCCTCCACGAACTCGCGCAGAAACCAGCCCCCGGCGATGGTGCCGGCGCCCCGCCCGCCGGAGTTCTTGATGTCGGCGATTTCGGACTTCAGGAGGTCTCGGTACTCCTCCCAGAGGGGGAGCGGCCAGCACCGCTCGCCCGCCCGTTCGCCCGCGTCCCGCACCTCGGCCAGGAGGCTCTCGTCGTTGCCCATCATCCCGATGGCATGCTGGCCCAGCGCCACGACCACGGCGCCGGTGAGCGTAGCGGCGTCGATCACGGCTCCGGGCCGGTACCGGCGAACGTAGGACAGCGCGTCGCAGAGGATCAGGCGGCCCTCGGCATCGGTATTGACGATCTCGATGCTCTTGCCCAGGTGACTCTTCACCACGTCGCCCGGCTTCACCGCGGTCCCGGAGGGGAGGTTCTCGGTGGCGGGGATCAGCCCCACGACGTTGACCTTGGGCTTGAGCCGCCCCAGCACCTCGAAGGTCCCCAGCACGGCGGCCGCGCCCGACATGTCGAACTTCATGTCCTCCATGTTCTGGGCCGGCTTGATCGAGATTCCCCCCGAATCGAAGGTCACGCCCTTCCCCACCAGGGCCACGGGCGACGCGTCCCCGGCGCCGCGGTACTCCAGCGCGATGAAGCGCGGCTCCTGCGCACTGCCTTGGGCCACGGCCAGCAAGGCGCCCATGCCCTCGCGCACCAGGGCCGCCTGGTCGAGCACGGTCACGGCGAACCCGTGCCGCTGGCTGAGCGCCTGGGCCTGCTCAGCGAGGTAGCTGGGCGTGCACACGTTGCCCGGCTGCATCTGGAGGTCCCGGGCCAGGCGGTGGCCGGCGGCCACCGCGTCGCCGACGCGCTGGCCCGCCTGCGCCTCGCCAGCTTCGCCCGGCGCCACCACCACGTCCACGGCCTGGACTTCCGGCTTGGGATCCTCCGGGGGGCGTTTGAACTCGGTGAAGCTCCAGGCGCCCTGAGCCGCGCCCTCGATCAACACCTGCACCACGTCGCGCGCCGCCATGCCGTTCCGGGCTTCCGGGAGTGGAAGCATGGTGAGGCGGCCTGTCCCCAGGCCCCTCGCCCGTTTCGCCGCGGCCGCCGCGGCGCGCCGCAGCGTCGTGCGCGTCACGTCGCCGGCCTTGCCCAGCCCCACCAGCAGAATCCGCTGAGCTTTCCCCTGCGGAGGATAGACCAGGATCTGTTCGTCCTTCTTCCCCTTGAAATCGCCCGACGCCAGGGCGCGCCCCAGGGCGCCTCCGCACGCTCGGTCCAGCTCGGCGGCCGAGGCGGGGAGGTCCCCCAGGGGGAGGAAAAGGACGAGCAGCGGGGTTTCCGCCTCCGCCGGCGGTCGGGTGAGGAGCGCGGTCTTCATGCGAGATGCTCGATGATCGAGTCGGCGAATGCGGATGTCGGGACCTCGACCGCGCCCGGCATTTGCCGGGCCAGATCGTAGGTGACCCGCTTCGCCTCCAGGGCGCCCTCGAGGCCCCGCCGGACCGCCCCGGCGACGTCGTCCCAGCCCAGTTCCTCGAACAGCATCACGCCCGAGAGGATGAGGCTCCCCGGGTTCACCTTGTCCTGCCCCGCGTACTTGGGCGCGGTGCCGTGGGTGGCTTCGAACACCGCGAAGCCGTCTCCCACATTGGCCCCGGGCGCCATGCCGAGGCCGCCCACCTGGGCGGCGCAGGCATCCGAGAGGTAGTCGCCGTTCAGGTTGGGGGTCGCGATCACGGAGTACTCGTCGGGCCGCAGCAGGATCTGCTGGAACATCGCGTCGGCGATGCGATCTTTGATGATCACGCGTCCCCCCGGCCGGCTCCCGCTTCCCTCCTCGGCTTCGGTGATCGTCCGGTCGCCGAACTGCTCTCTGGCGACCTCGTATCCCCAGTCCCGAAAGGCGCCCTCGGTGAACTTCATGATGTTGCCCTTGTGGACCAGGGTCACCGAGGGGCGGCCGCGGTCCAGGGCGTAGCGAATGGCCTTCGCAACCAGTCGCCGGGACCCGAAGCGGGACATGGGCTTCACGCCCAGCGCGCTGTCTTCGCGGATGGCCTTGGCGCGCAGCTCGGTCACCAGGAAGTCTCGCAGGCGCCGAGCTTCGGGGCTGCCGGCGGCGAACTCGATCCCGGCGTACACGTCCTCGATGTTCTCCCGGAAGATCACGACGTCGAGCTTCTCGGGCTGCTTCACCGGGGCGGGGACCCCGCGGAACCACCGCACCGGCCGGATGCACGCGTACAGGTCGAGCAGCTGGCGGAGCGCGACATTGAGCGAACGGATGCCGCCGCCCACGGGGGTGGTGAGGGGCCCCTTGATGGCTACCCGGTGCTCGCGGATGGTGGTCAGGGTGGCCTCGGGCAGCCAGTCGCCGGTCTCGCGGAACGCCTTCTCGCCCGCCAGCACCTCCAGCCACTCCACCCGGCGCTTCCCGCCGGACGCCCGCGCCACCGCGGCGTCGAACACCCGGCGCGCCGCTCGCCAGATGTCGGGGCCGGTGCCGTCACCCTCGATGAACGGAATGACGGGGCGGTCGGGGACGACCCACCGCCCGTCCTGCCAATCGATCCGCCCGGCCACGGTCATCCGCTCACCCGCCGGTGCACCGGCACCCACTGCCGGTTCATCGGGCCCAAGTACTCGGCCCGAGGCCGGATCAGGCGGTTGTCCGCGTGCTGCTCGAGCACGTGGGCGCACCACCCGCTCACGCGGCTGACCGCGAAGATGGGGGTGAACAGGTCGAGCGGAATGCCCATCACGTAATACAGGGAGGCGGAGTAGAAGTCCACGTTGCAGTAGAGTCCCTTCTCGCGCTTCATCACGTCTTCGATGATGCGCTGAATGGCGAACCAGTGGCTCTGGCCGAATTTCCGGCCCAGCTGCTCGGACATGCGCCGGAGGTACGCCGCCCGGGGGTCCTCGGTGCGATACACGCGGTGCCCGAAGCCCATGATCTTCTCCCGGCGCGCCAGCCGTTCCCGGACCCAGGCTTCGGCCCGCTCGGGAGTCCGGATGTCCAGCAGCATCTTCATGACTTCGGTGTTCGCCCCCCCGTGGAGCGGCCCGGCCAGCGCCGCGAGGGCCCCGGTGACCGCCGCGTGCAGGTCGGCCAGCGTCGCCGCGATCACCCGGGCGGCGAAGGTGGAGGCGTTGAGCTCGTGATCGGCGTGGAGGATCAGGGCCACGTCCAGGGCCCGGGCCACCTCGGGGTCGGGCACCCGACCCGTGAGGAGATAGAGAACGTTGGCCGCGTGCCCCAGGCCGCGCCGCGGCGCCAGGGGCCTCTGCCCGTTTCGCCGGCGGTGGAAGGCGGCCACCATGGTGGGGAGCTGGGCGATCAGCCGGACCGCCTTGCGCCAGGTGGCTCCGGCCGAGTTGTCGCCCGAGTCGGGGTCGGCGAAGGCGGCCGCGCTCACCGCGGTCCGCAGCACGTTCATCGGGTTCGCGGTGGCCGGCGCGTCCCGGATCACCCGCTGAACCACCGGGTCGAGCCGCCGGGTCGTCTTGAGGCCTTCGTCGAACGCCTGGAGCTGTTCGCGGCTGGGCAGGTCGCCCTTCAGGAGCAGGTACGCCGTTTCCTCGAAGGTCGAGTGTTCGGCCAGGTCGTGGATGTCGTAGCCGCGGTAGATCAACCGGCCTTCGTCACCGAAGACGTAACAGATGGACGACTCGTTGGCGATGATGCCTTCCAGGCCCCTGATCGAGCGGGTGTGGGCGGCGGGCTCGGTCATCCGGACGGATCGCGTTGAGGTTGGACGCAAACGGCTTCGGGCGGATGGAGTTTACACGGGGCCCGGGCCCGAGCGCCAGCGCGGCCGACCAGCAGGACGGCGGGAACAGCCCGGGGTCAGGCCACTAAGTACGGCTCGTTCCAGGCCACCTCGAAGAACCCATTGCAGCGATGGCAGCGCATGCCGGCCGGCCGGCCCTCGAGCGGCGCGCGATCGCGGCAGTTGGGGCAGACGGCGTAGTGCGGCCCCCAGGTCGGGGGAAACCGGGGGGCGTTGCGCGGGCTGGGGACCACGGTCCAGCGCGGGCGCGGCGCGGGGACCACTTCGAGCAGGGCGCGGGCCACGGTGACGGCACGGCCCTTCACGTCCACCACCGCGTCCTGGGGCCCCAGCTTCACAATCTTGTACCAGGCGCCCCGGCGCAGGGGGGACTGGACGTCGACGCACAGGCGGGCCCACTGGACGGGCGGCATGAGGACACCTCGGGCGCTGGAGGAGCGCTGGGGTTGGCTGCTAGTATTGAAGAGCCCGCCCGGTGGGTCAAGTAACGCCGAGGCGCAGGAGCGCCGGCGAGGTCGGGACCAGTCCCTCTCACTCGGAAGGCAGATGCACCGGGGAAGAGTCGCGCGCGCCCTTCGGGGCCTGCTGCTTCCGCCTGCCGCGCTGGCGAGCTGCGAGCGCGGGGGCACCCTCCCTCCTGCCGGGTCGGCAGCCTACGCCGAGGCGGTCTCCGCCTTCTACACCGGAGTGGCGGCCGTTCAGGTGGGCGAGAACGGCATCGCCGAAGCCGCCTTCCGGAGAGTCACCGAGCTGGCCGAGGGCGAACCGGCGGCCTGGGCCAACTTGGGGCTCGTGGCCTTGCAGCGTCAGGCGGTCGAGGAAGCGGCCGCCCGCCTCGGACGGGCCCTGGCGCTGGCGCCCGAGAGCGCGCAGCTGGAGCTCGTGGCCGCGTTGATCCACCGCGAAGGGGGACGGCTGGACAGCGCGGCGGCCCATCTGCGGCGCGCCATCGAGCTCGATCCGCAAAACCTGAAGGCGCTCTACCTGCTGGCCCAGATCCGGGAGCAGACATCGGGGCCGGCGGGCTCGCGCGAGGCCCGGGAGCTGATCGGTCGGATTCTCGCCGCCGACCCCGACAACTTGGTCGCCCTGCTCGAGCAGGCTCGTCTCGCCGCCGCCCAGCAGGACGCCGACGCGGTGCGGGAGGCGCTGGGGCGGGTGGAGCGCCGGGTAGGCGGCCTGCCCTTCGCGCCCGCGCTGGGCGCGGTGCGGAGGGCCCTGGCGGCGGCCGATTTCCGGGGCGCCGGCGTCGAGATCTCGTTTCTCCAAACCGACCTCCAGGCCCTCCCGGCCTACCGGGACGATCAGGACGCCCTCCTGACCGCGCCCGGCGGAACCGACGCCCTGTTGACCCGCTTTCTCCGGCTCCCGGCTGCCACGGCGCGCCCGGCCCCGCCCGATACGGGGCTCGAGTTCGCCGCGGAGAGCCTCTCGATCGGCACCGGCCCGGTCAGCTGGGTTCGCGCGCTCTGGCTCAGCGACGAGCTCCCCCTGGTGCTGGTCGCCGGCGACGCGCGCACCGTCTGGATATCGCCCGACCCCGCGGCCACCCAGACCATCCCCTTCCCCGGCGGGGCCGCGGCGGTGGCGGCGCTGGACTACGACTATGACTTCCGGGCCGACGTGGCCCTGGCGGGCCCCGGCGGCCTGCGCCTGCTCC
>DATLXT010000055.1:0-8864 GCA_035575475.1 Gemmatimonadales bacterium
GCCCCGCCCGACGAGCCAGCCTGGATGATGGGGATCCCGTTCACCGTGGTCCGGACCACACGGTGGGTATGGCCCGCCACGATCAGGTCCACCGCCGCCGAGTCCAGCCGGCGCGCCAGATCCACGATCCCGCCCCGGCACCCCGCCGAATCGCATACGGCGCCTTCGTGGGCCAGCACGATCACGAAGTCGGCGCCCGCCGCGCGCACCCCCGGTAGCGCCCGCCGCACCGCGTCCGCCGGGTCTCCGAACCGCAGGCCCCGCACGTTCCAGGGCGCGGTCGAGGTGGCGGTGCCGGGGTAGGCCAGGCCGATCACCGCGACCTTCGCGCCGCCCCGCTCGATCAGCGCCCACGGCTCGGCCCATTCGGGGCGGGCGCTGCCGCTCGGGTCGGTGATGTTGGCGGCGAGGAAGCGATACCGCGCCGCGCCGATCCGAACCCGCAGCGTGTCCACCGACCAGTCGAACTCGTGATTCCCCACGGCCGCCGCGTCCAAGCCGAAGGTGTTGAGCACGTCGAGAGCCGGGCGCCCGTAGGCCAGCGCCGAGATCGCCGTTCCCTGCATCTGGTCCCCGGCGTCCAGCCGCACCGTGGGGCACCCGCAGGCGCGGGCCAGGCTGTCGAGCCAGGTCTTCAGGGCCGCGGCGCCGCCCACCGGCCGTCCCTCGGACCAAGCCCAGGTGCGCGGCAGGAGGGCCCCGTGGAAGTCCGCGATGGTAAGGATCCGCAGGAGGGTGGAGTCGCCCTCGCTCGCGGGCGGGGGCTCCGCGGGGGCGAACGCGTCGCGCGCGGCCCGGCGCGCGGCCTCCGGCACGATGGCCCAGTTGGGCGTGAAATAGGCATCGGCCCGGAGCGTACCGGCGCGCCGGATCTCGGCGATCAGGAGGTCACGCACGTTCTCGCCGCGGTCGTAGACCACCGGCGCGCCCGCGAGCATGGCGTACCCGCCGCCGCCCTCCTGCCGATAGCTGTTGAGCGCCAGCGTGAAGCTGTCGGCCGGCCGAACCGCACGCCCCTGCCAGGTCAGGCGAACCCGCCGCCCCACCGGCTGGGTGAGGTCGAGGGTGTACTGCAGGCCGCTCACGACGTCGAAGTTGTAGCCCGGCACGCTGTCATTGACGATGGGCTGCCCGGGCGCGAACGTGCGGTAGTACCGGCTGGAGTGCTCGAGAAAGTCCTTGAGCTGCTGACCCGAGATCCGCACGGCGCGCAGCGTGTTCTCGTAGGGATAGATCCCCGCCACGTCGCGGATCCGGACCTCGCCCGCCGGCAAGGCGGCGTCGAGGTCGAACAGCGCGGTGGCCGAGAGATCGGCCCCGGCGCGACGGCGCTGGACCTCGTTGATGAAGTCGAGGAGCGGCGTATCCTGGGCCCGGCCCAGCCGCCCCTCGAAACCGGGGCCCGCCGTCCCGATCGGGGTGGCGGCCCAGGCCCGCACCCGCTCGTGCGCCTCGGCGAACCGCCGGACGAACCTCGGCAGCTCGGGCACGGTCGCGAGCGGAATCAGGTCGGCCCGCATCCCCGACACGCGCCACCGCCGCCCGCCCGCGGCCTCGGGCCCCTCGGCCCGCACCAGCGTCACGTAGACCACCGACAGGCTGCGCGCCCAGTTCCCCGGCTGAACGAAGTGCACTCCGTTGATCACCGTGTCCCGGATCTCGCGGTGGGTATGGCCGACGACGACGAGATCGGGCTTGGGATCGGCGGCCGCCAGCACCGCCGCGGCGTGTTCGGCGCCCACGCCCGCGGTGTCGTAGGACGACGCGCCCGCGAGTCCCGCGTGGACGATCGCGATCTTGAGGTCCACCCCGGCCGCCGCCAGGCGGCGCATGGCCGCGGGCGCCGCGGTCTCGATGGGCCGCACCACGACCCGGCCCCGCACCAGCGCCCGATCCCACACCATCACGCCGGGCGTCGTGAACCCCGTGACGCCGATGCGCACCCCGGCTCGCGCGATCACGACCTGCGGAGCGAACCACAGGCTGTCCGACGCGCCCCGCGTCACGTTCGCCGAGACGTAGGTGAAGGTCGCGTCCCCCGCGGCCCGCTCCAGGAATGGCACGCCGTAGTCGAACTCGTGGTTGCCCGGTGTGGCCGCGTCGTACCCCAGCGCGTTCAGGGCATCCACCACCGGCTGGGGCCGGCGCGCGTCCTGGGCCGCGAAGTAGTGGGCGAAGAGGTTGCCCTGGAGCAGGTCGCCCGCGTCGAGCAACACCACGCGGTCGGGGTGGCGCGCGCGCAGGGTCTCCAGGATGGTCGCGGCCCGCGCCAGGCCGCCCGGCGCTTCGGCGTCCCGCACGTAATCCCATCCCCGCACCCGGCCGTGCACGTCGGTCGTGGCTGCGATCACGACCTCGACGGTATCTGGCGGCGGGAGCGGGGGCGGTGCGAAGCGGGACGGGTGGCAGGCGACGGCGATGACCAGCGCGAGGCACGTGGGCATACGTGCGCTGAAAATTGCGGAGCCCCGGCCTGCGGCGCTACCTTGTTCCGTCCCGCGCCTCCGATGGGAGCCCTGGCCCATGCGGGCTGAATCGGCCCCGACCCACCGCGTTCTCGTGGTGGATGACGAGCCCGACATCACGGGGCTCGTGGCCTATCACTTGGCCAAGGCGGGATACCGGGTGACGACCGCCCGCGACGGCTCCGAGGCACTGCGGGCCGCCCGCGACGAACGGCCCGACCTCATCGTGCTCGACCTCATGCTCCCGGGCATGTCCGGGTACGAGGTGCTCGCCGAGCTGCGCCGCCGGCCCGATACCTCGGCCGTGGGGGTCATTCTGCTCACCGCCCGCAAGGAAGCGCCGGACCGGATCAAGGGCCTGGAGCTCGGCGCCGACGACTACGTGGCGAAGCCGTTCTCTCCCCAGGAACTCGTGCTCCGCATCGGGGCCGTGCTCCGCCGGCTGGCCGCGCCCGCCGTGGCCGCGGGCGGCCGGCTGGCGGCGGGTCCGCTCACCCTCGACCCTCAGGCACACCGCGTGACCGTGGACGGGCGCGATGTGGAGCTCACGGCCACGGAATTCAAGCTGCTGCGGACCTTGATGGAGCGCGCCGGCCGGGTACAGAGCCGCAGTCACCTGCTCCAGGTGGTCTGGCAGGCCCAGCCCGACATCCAGACCCGCACGGTGGACATGCACGTCCAGCGCTTGCGGGCCAAGCTGGGGAAGGCCGCGGGGTACATCGCCACGGTGCGCGGCGTGGGCTACCGCTTCCGCGAACCCGACGCACCCGCCCCCGGCGGGTGATGAAGCTCGCCACCCGCCTGTTCGCGTCCACCAGCCTGCTCGTGGCCCTCACGGTCCTGGGCTTGGTGGTGGCCACCGAGATCCTGTTGCGCCGGCGACTCGAGGCCGAGGTGGCGCGTGCCCTGGAGCGTGAAGCCCGGCTGGTGGCCGCGCTCCTGCCCGCCGACTCCGCCGCCTGGCCCCAGGCCGCGCAGCGGCTGGGCCGGGACATCGAGCGGCGCATCACCGTGGTCGCGCCCGACGGCCGGGTGCTGGGGGACACCGAATTCGACCGCGCCGCGCTCGCGCGCCTCGAGAACCACGCCGGTCGCCCCGAGATCCAGGGCGCCCTGGAGTCGGGAACGGGACGGCACCGCCGGCGCAGCGCTTCGACCAACGAAGGCCAGATGTACGTGGCGGTACGGGGCGGCCCCCGCGGCGTCGCGGCGGTGCGCGTCTCGACGTCGCTCGCCGCGGTGGACCGCCAGGTGCAGGCCGTCCAGTGGGCGGTGGCCGGGGCCGGTGTCCTTGCCGTAGCGCTGGCCGCGCTTCTCGCCTGGCCCCTCTCCCGGGCGCTGGCGCGCCCGCTCGGCCAGCTCACCCTGGCGGCCCGAGAGATCGCGGCCGGGCGGGAACCGGCGTTCCCCGACTCCCGCGTCCCCGAGATCGCCGACCAGATCGTCGCGCTCCGGACCATGGCGGCCGACCTGGCGGCCCGCTTCGACACCCTGCGCCGCGAGCGCGAAGCCGTGCGGGCCCTGCTGGAATCGCTGGCCGACGGGGTGATCGCGACGGACCCCGATGGCGCGGTCGTGGCGGCCAACACCGCGGCCCGGCGCCTCCTCGGATACTCCGACACCGCCCCCCTCCCTCCCCTCCCCGAACTGTTCCACGAGAAGCCGGCGCGCGACGTCCTGGATACGGCCCTGCGGGGCGGCGAGCCGGTGCCGGCGGAGCTTCACCTGGGCGGCCGGGACCTGCTCGTGGCCGCCCGACCCCTCCCCGGCGGCGGCCGCTCCGTGTTCCTGCGCGACGTCACCACGCTCCGGCGCCTCGAGACGGTGCGGCGCGACTTCGTGGCCAACGTCTCGCACGAGCTGAAAACACCCCTCACCTCGATCGCCGGCTACGCCGAAACGCTGGCGCGCCACCCGGAGATCACCGGAGAGGCGCGCCAGTTCGCCGCGACCATTCTCGCCAACGCCCGCCGGATGCAGCGGCTGGTGGACGATCTGCTCGACCTCTCGCGCATCGAATCGGGCGCCTGGCTGCCCGAGCCGGAGCCGGTGGACCTCGAGGGGGCGGTGCGCGAGGCGTGGGCGGCGCTGGGAGACCGAGGGGCGGGCCGCGGGGTGCGACTCGATACCGAGATGCAGCCGGAAGCCGGACGGCTCCGCGCGGACCCCGGCGCGCTGCGCCAGATTCTCACCAACCTGCTCGACAATGCCGCGCGCCACACACCCCCGGGCGGCCGGATCACCGTGTCCGCCGCCCTGGCAGCCGGCGGCGTCACCGTCGCCATAGCCGACACCGGTAGCGGCATCCCGGCCGAGCACTTGCCGCGCATCTTCGAGCGGTTCTACCGCGTGGACCCCGGGCGGTCCCGCGATCAGGGCGGCACGGGCCTCGGACTCGCCATCGTGAAACACCTGGTCGAGGCGCATGGCGGCCGGGTCGAGGCCGACAGCGCACCGGGGAACGGCACCGTCATTCGCATGATCTTTCCGCCGTAGCCGGCCTGGCCGGTCGGCACGTGCCCGGTCCGTGACCCTCCCGTTACACTCTCGCCGTCGCGCCGTGACGGCCGGGCGCCAGGTTACGGCCGTGGTCCAACCTCGTCGGCTCCGCACCTCGAGGAGTACATCCGTGCATCCAAGCCTGCTTCAACGATCCCTGACGGTCGCCGTGATGGCATCGGGCATCGCCGGCCTCCCCCTCCCGGGCGGCCTTTCGGGCCAGGCCCCCGCGGTCCGCGTCGCCGGCCGCGCCCAGATCCAGTACCGGCTGGCCGGGGGCGACTCCAGCGCGAACTTCAGCGGCACCGGCGTCACCAACGGTTTCGAGGTCCGCCGCCTCCGGATCGAGGCCAGCGCGCGGTTGGCCGACAACGTCACGGTGTCGGTCATGCCCAGCTTCGAGATGGGCCAGATCCGGATGCGCGACGCCTGGGTCCGCGTCGAGCTCGCGCCCCGGCTGGGCCTGACCCTGGGCCAGGAGAAGTCGCCCTTCCAGCGCTACGAGCTGACCTCCTCGAACAGCCTCCCCTCGATCGAGCGCGGGGTTCGCATCCTGGGGCTCACGGGCCGCGAAGCGCTGAACGACGTGATCGTGAACAACGGCTACGGCTCGCAGGACCTGGGAGCCTTCCTCGACTGGACCGCGCCCGGGAACCGCATCGCGCTGAAGGCGGGTGTGTCCAACGGATCCCGCGAGAGCGCGGCCGACGTGAACAACGCGAAGAGCTTCTTCGCCCGGGCCAGCGCCACCGTGGTCACGAACGGCGCGGGACAGCCGGCGCTCCAGGTGGGAGCCTCGCTGGCCGCGCGCGATCGCGCCATCTGCCAGTCGGTCCTCGGCACCGGCGGGTGCGGCGCCTATTACGCCGACTCGTCGAAGATCACGACGGCAGTCGGCCTGGACCTGGAGTGGGGCGGCTTCCGGCCCGGGTGGCACGTGATCGCCGACTTCGCCACCGGCGACAACGTCCCGCTCCCCCTGCGCCTCAACTCCGGGCGGAACACCGCCAACCTCCGGAACAGCGCCGACTCGAATCTGGCGACCTTCTGGGGGCTCCACGCCGTGGCCGCCTACCGGGTGGTCACCCGCGGGGCGGACACCCGGCTGGTCCAGATGCTGGAGCCGGCGCTCCGGCTCGACTACACCGACCCCGATACCGACACCCCCGACGACGAGGGGCTCCTGATCACGCCGGTCTTGAACCTCTACTTCGCCAGCACCGCGGTCCTGCGGGCGGGGCTCGACCTCTACTGGTACCCCGGCCCGGGCGGCGACAGCCGGGCCGCGCGCGAATTCAAGATCTCCTGGCAAGCGAACTTCTGAGGAGCGACTCGACCAATGCCGCCTCTCATCCGCGCACTCATCCTCGCCGGGCTGGCCGCTCTCCCGCCGGCAACCGGCCCCGCCTCGGCCCAGGTCCGACTCAACGGCGCCGGCGCCACGTTCCCCTACCTCATCTACTCGAGCTGGATCACGACCTACAACCGGCAGACGCCCGGCGTGCAGATCAACTACCAGTCCATCGGCTCGGGCGGCGGGATTCGACAGTTCTCCGAGCAGACGGTGGACTTCGGGGCTTCCGACGCGCCGATGACGGATTCCGCCATCGCCGCGATCGACGGCAACGTGCTCCACGTCCCCACCGTGCTCGGCGCCGTGGTCCCGACCTACAACCTTCCGGGGCTCTCGGCCCCGATCCGCTTCACCCCGGCCGTGCTGGCCGACATCTTCCTGGGCAAGATCACCCGGTGGAACGACCCGCGGCTCGCCGCCGCCAATCCGGGGGTCACGCTCCCCCGGCTCGACATCGTGGTGGTCCACCGCTCGGACGGCTCGGGAACCACGTTCGTATGGACCGACTACCTCTCGAAGGTGAGCCCGGAGTGGGCCCAGCGCGTGGGACGCGGCACCTCGGTCAGGTGGCCCGTCGGGCTGGGCGGCCGCGGCAACGAAGGCGTGACCGCCACCGTCCGCCAGACGCCCGGCGCCCTGGGCTACGTCGAGCTGGGCTACGCCGAGCAGACCCGCCTCCCCGTGGGCCAGGTGCAGAACCGCGCCGGGAACTTCGTCACCCCGACCGTGCAGTCGGTCACCGCGGCGGCCGCCGGCGCCCTGGCCGACCTCGGCCCCGACACCGACTTCCGCGTGTCCCTCACGAACCCCGGCGGAGCCCAGGCCTACCCCATTTCCAGCTTCACCTGGCTCCTGGTGCGCAAGGAGTACCCTGACGCGACCAAGGCGCGGGAGCTGGTCCGGTTCATCTGGTGGGCGCTCACGCGGGGCCAGGCCCAGGCGCCGGCTCTGGGCTACGCGCCGCTGCCCCGGGAGATGCTGCCCCTCATCGAAGCCCGCTTGCGGAGCATCACCGCCGGAGGACGCCCGGTGTGGAGCGGTCCACAGGCCCGGTGACCCGCCTCCCCACCAGCGCCCTGCTCCGCCAGGAGCGGGGCGATCGGGTGTACCGGGCGCTGCTCACCGTCCTGGCCCTGGCGATCCCGCTCCTCCTCGCGACCATCGTGGTCGAGCTGGCCCTCAATGCCCGGGGGTCCATCGAGCGGTTCGGGGGGAAGTTCCTGGTCACCTCGGTCTGGGATCCGGTGGCCGAGGTGTACGGCGCGGCGCCGCTGATCTTCGGCACGCTGGCCTCGTCGGTCCTGGCGCTGTTGATGGCTGTGCCGCTGGCGCTGGGCGTGGCGATTTTTCTCGCCGAGTTCGCGCCCGAATGGATGCGGCGCCCCGTCGCCTTCCTGGTCGAACTGCTCGCCGCCGTCCCGAGTGTGGTGTACGGGCTCTGGGGGATCTTCGTCCTGATCCCGTTCCTGCGGACCGCCGTGGTGCCTCCGCTGAAAAGCGTCCTGGGGTGGACCCCGTTTTTCGACGGCGTGTTCTACGGCAACTCCCTGCTCGCGGGCGGCGTGATCCTGGCGATCATGATCGTCCCTTACATCGCCGCCGTTTCCCGCGAGGTGTTGCTGGCCGTCCCCCGAGCCCAGCGCGAGGCGGCGTTCGGGCTGGGCGCCACCCGCTGGGAAGCGGTGTGGACCGCGGTCCTGCCCTACGGTCGCGCCGGGATCATCGGCGCGGTCATGCTGGGGCTGGGGCGCGCGCTGGGCGAGACCATGGCCGTGACCATGGTGATCGGCAACCGGCACGACATCGGCGTCTCGGTGCTGCAACCCGCCTACACCATGGCCGCCGCCATCGCCAACGAGTTCAGCGAGGCCACGACCGATCTGTACCTGTCGGCGCTCTTCGAGGTGGGGTTGGTCCTCTTCGTGGTCACGGTGGTGGTGAACGCCCTGGCGCGCCTCCTGGTCTGGCGCGTGGCCCGGGGCGCCGCCCTGGGGAGCCGGGCGCTGTGAAGGGCCGTCGTCTGCGCCGACGCGCGGCCAGCGCCGCCATGACCGCCCTGGTCGCCGGGCTCAGTGTCCTGGCGGTGCTGCCCCTCGGGTTCATTCTCGGCGATCTCGTGGCCAAGGGCGCGGCCTCGGTGGACTGGGCGTTCTTCACCCGGAACCCCGTACCGGCGGGCGAAGCCGGCGGCGGGGTGGCCAACGCGATCGTCGGGACTGCGCTCATCGTGGGCACGGCCGGGCTCCTCGGCCTGCCGATCGGGATCGGCGCCGGGGTCTTCCTCGCGGAGTACGGGGAGGGGCGCCTGGGCTGGTGGGTGCGCTTCCTGGCCGACGTGCTCAACGGCACCCCGTCCATCGTGATCGGCATCGTCGCCTGGACCTGGCTGGTGAAGCCGCTGGGCCACTTCTCGGCCCTGGCCGGCGCCGCGGCGCTCGCCGTGCTCATCATCCCGATGGTCGCCCGGACCACGGAGGAGATGGTGCGGCTGGTCCCGCGTTCCCTGCGCGAGGCCGCGCTGGCCCTGTGGTACCCGCGCTGGCGCG
>DATLXT010000056.1:0-7229 GCA_035575475.1 Gemmatimonadales bacterium
CGCCGCAAAGACGAGCGTACCGCAGTACTCGCCGGTGCAGCCCGGCGGTGCCTCGCACCCGCCCGCGACCACCCCCAGCGCGGCCGCCGTGACCAGCGAACGCAGTGATGGCATGGGCCGTAAGATCCTACCGTCGGGTTAGCGGCGCCAGATCCACGACGGGTCGGCAAAGCGCGCGACCAGTCGCGGCGGCGGCGGCCCCGGGGTTCCGGGAGCGACGTCCGGGCCCCAGGCCTCGACCAGCGCGGCCACGACCTCCCGGAACGACACCGCGCGGCCCGCCAACGCGGACAGCGTCGTCTCCCTCGCTGGGGTCACCGGCTGGCGGCTGACCGCCCTCACCGCGTCCTGCGACCCGCCCAGCAGGATCGAGCCGTGCTGGAGGAAGGCGCCGCCCAGCCGCACCTGCGCCGATCCGGCGAGCTTGCGGCCGCCCGCCACGAGCTCGCCCCCCACGGCCCCGGCGAAACAGGGTCCCGGGCCGGGGGACCGGCGCTCCGCCGCTATCTCGACCGCGAAACCGGCGGCGCGCAGTCCCGCCGCCAGCCGCTCGTGGATGGCGCGGTAGGCGGCCCGCAGCCCGCCGAACGCGGCGATGGGTGCCGCGACCGCATAAGTCACCTCGTCCTCGTGCCAGACGGCGCCCCCTCCCGTGGGCCGTCGCACCACCGCGATGCCCAGCCGTTCGATCCGGCTTCGGTCGTATCGGCTGAGCGCGGGCTCGTTGCGGCCGAACGATAGACCGGGTGGATTCCAGCGGTAGAACCGGAGCGCGGGCGGGCCCCCGCGTTCGGCGTCCTCGAGCAACGCGAAGTCCGAGGCCATGTTCTCGGCCCCCGAGCGACCGGCCTCCTCCACGGTCACGCGCCACACCTACCGTCCGACGACCTCCTCGTAGGCGTCCACCGGCGGGCACACGCATACGAGATGGCGGTCTCCGTACGCCGCGTCCAGCCGACCCACCGGGGGCCAGACCTTGTGCTCCCGCGTCGCCGGATGCGGAAACGCGGCCCGCTCGCGAGAGTAGGGCCGGTCCCACTCGTCGGCCACGAGGTCGGCCAACGGATGCGGGGCGTTCTTGAGCAGGTTGTTCTCCCGATCGGCCTCCCCCGTCTCGATCTCGCGAATCTCTTGCCGGATCGCGATCATGGCGTCGCAGAAGCGGTCCAGTTCCCGCTTCGACTCGCTCTCGGTGGGCTCCACCATGAGCGTCCCGGCCACGGGGAACGACACGGTAGGTGGATGGAACCCGTAGTCGATGAGCCGCTTCGCGATATCCTCGACGTCCACGCCGGCGCTGGCCTTGAAGGGCCGGGTATCGAGGATACACTCGTGGGCCACGAGGCCGTGCCGCCCGGCGTACAGCAGGGCGTAGTGGCCGGCCAGGCGGCGAGCGATGTAGTTGGCGTTGAGGATGGCGACCTTGCTGGCCTCGGCGAGCCCGTCCGGCCCCATCAGGGCGATGTAGGCCCAGGAGATGGGGAGAATGGAGGGGCTCCCCCAGGGTGCGGCAGAGACCGTCCCCGACGACGGGGTGATCTCCAGGTCCACCACCGGGTGGTTGGGCAGGAACGGCGCGAGGTGCGCCGCCACGGCGATCGGTCCCATCCCCGGTCCCCCGCCGCCGTGGGGGATGCAGAAGGTCTTGTGCAGATTCAGGTGGCAGACGTCGGCCCCGATGTCGCCCGGGCGGCAGAGCCCCACTTGAGCGTTGAGGTTGGCCCCGTCCAGGTACACCTGGCCGCCGTGCTGATGCACGATCCGGCAGACCTCGCGGATCGAGTCTTCGAAGACGCCGTGGGTCGAGGGGTAGGTGATCATCAGCGCGGCCAGCGTGTCCCGATGCTCCTCCGCTTTGGTCCGCAGGTCGGCCACGTCCACGTTGCCCTGGGCGTCGGTCTTCACGACCACCACGGTGAGGCCCGCCATGACCGCGCTCGCGGGATTGGTGCCGTGCGCCGACTGCGGGATGAGGCAGGTGGTGCGGTGCCCCTCGCCGCGGGCGCGGTGATAGGCCCGGATCGCCAGCAGACCGGCGAACTCGCCTTGGGAGCCCGCATTGGGCTGGAGCGAGACCCGCGCGAGCCCCGTGATCTCGGCCAACCACGCTTCCAGATCCCGGAACAGCCGGGCATAACCGGCGGCCTGCTCGCGGGGCGCGAACGGGTGCAGCCGGGCGAACTCCGGCCAGGTGATCGGGAGCATCTCGGTCGTGGCGTTCAGTTTCATGGTGCACGAGCCGAGCGGGATCATGGCCGAGGTGAGCGACAGGTCGCGGTCTTCGAGGCGCTTGAGGTAGCGCAGCATCTCGGTCTCGGAGTGGTAGGTGTTGAAGACCGGATGCGTCAGGTAGGGCGACGTCCGCGCGAGCTCCGGGGGGATGGCCCGCGGATCGCGGGCGGCGATGACCTCGATCGGCTCGGGCAGCGCCCGACCCAGGGCGAAGGCCTGGGCCAGGTCCCGCAGGTCGTCCGGCCCCACCGTCTCGTCCAGCGCCACGCCGATCCGCGTGGGGGTGAGCACGCGCAGATTGATGCCCTTCTGCCGGGCCGCGTCCAGGATGCGGGGCTGCCGCTCGGCCCCGACTTCGACCGCCAGCGTGTCGAAGAACGCCGGGTGGGCGATCTCATACCCCAGCCCCCGGAGAGCCTCAGCCAGCGTGGCCGTGAGCCGGTGAACCCGCTCCGCGATGCGCCGCAGGCCCTCCGGTCCGTGGTAGACCGCGTACATGGCGGCGACCACGGCCAGGAGCACCTGGGCGGTGCAGATGTTGCTCGTGGCCTTCTCCCGCCGGATGTGCTGTTCGCGGGTTTGGAGCGCCATCCGCAGCCCCAGGCGCCCGGCCCTATCCCTGGTCACCCCGATGATGCGACCGGGGATGTGGCGCTTGTACTGGTCGCGGGTGGCGAAGAACGCGGCGTGGGGCCCGCCGTACCCCAGGGGCACGCCGAACCGCTGGGAGTTCCCCACCGCCACGTCGGCGCCCCATTCGCCCGGCGGCTGGAGCAGGGTGAGCGCCAGAAGGTCGGTGGCGGCCGTCACCAGCGCGCCGGCGCGGTGTGCGGCCTGGCACAGGCCGCGGTAGTCCGCCAGGCGGCCGTCGGTCGCCGGGTACTGGACCAGGGCCCCGATCACCCCGGGGCCGAAGCGGAACTCCTCCGGGTCGCCCACCACCAGCTCGATGCCGCGCGCCTGGGCGCGAGTCCGCACCACCGCGATGGTCTGGGGATGGCAGGCCTGGTCCACGAGGTACACGTGACCACCGTCGTGGGCGGTGACGGCCTGGGTCAGGTGCATCGCCTCGGCGGCGGCCGTGGCCTCGTCAAGCAGCGAGGCATTGGCGATCTCCAGGCCCGTGAGGTCCGCCACCACGGTCTGGAAGTTGAGCAGCGCCTCCAGCCGTCCCTGCGCGATCTCGGCCTGGTAGGGCGTGTAGGCCGTGTACCAGCCGGGATTCTCCAGCACGTTGCGAAGAATCACCGCCGGCGTGATGGTGTCGTGGTAGCCCATCCCCAGGTACGACCGGAAGACCCGGTTCTCGGACGCGATGGCCCGAAGCGCCGAGAGTACCTCGGGCTCGCTCCGGGCCGCCGGCAGGTTCAACGGACGCCGCAGCCGGATGTCCGGGGGGACGACGGCATCGATGAAGGCGTCGAGCGAGGGGTAGCCGAGCGTCTGGACCATCGCCCGCACGTCGTCGGGCGAAGGGCCGATGTGACGCGCGACGAAGCGGTCGGGGTGCTCCAGGTTCACTCTCCGATGTGCTTGGCGTACTCTTCGCTGCCCAGGAGCTGATCGAACTCCGCCGGGTTCTTGACTCGCAGCTTGATCATCCAGCCGTCGCCGTAGGGGTCCTTGTTCACCAGGGAAGGGTCGGCTTCGAGCGCGGTGTTCACCTCGACCACCGTGCCCGCGAGCGGACAGAACAGCTCCGAAACCGCCTTGACGGCCTCGATGGTGCCGAAGACGTCCATCCGACCGAAGGACGCCCCGACCTTCGGGAGATCCACGTAGACGACATCACCCAGCTCGCCCTGGGCGTAGTCGGTGATCCCGATTTGCACCACAGCGGCGTCGTCCGTCTTGCGGACGTACTCGTGCTCCTCGGTGTAGAGCAGGTCTTCGGGGATCTTGGACATGGAGAGGTCGCTCGGGGCGCGAGAAGGTGTCGGCAGCGCGCGAACGTTACCGGCGCCGGGAAGCTCTGTCAAGCCAAGGGGTTAACGCCGAGACGGAGGCGCGGCCCGCCCCAGGGGCGGAGGTCGAGGGGGAGCGCGTTCTCCTCGGGAGCGGCGTCGAGCCAGTAGAACCGCCCGGGCCGCCCGGCTTCGATCCACGCCGCGCGGGCCACGGTCTGCGCCTCCCGCGTCGCGATGGTGGCGGAGGGAGGATCGGCGCGGAGGGCTTTCGCCAAGCCCCGGCTCTTCGCCGTGGCCCGGCGGAGCGCGATATTCGCGTCGGCGCATCGCGCGGCGAGGGCGGGGACCAGGTCCGCCGCGTCGCGCGCGTCACTGGTCACCAGGACCACGGACGCCCACTCCTCGATGGGTGCGGCGCGCCGGCGGAGGGCGTCGAACACCCGTCGCGCCTCGCGCTCGAGCTGGTCCCGGCTCCCCGCGTTCTCGATCACGAAGTGGCTCCGGGCCCGCTTGCGCTCGGCCGGCATCTGGGCCGCGATCATGCGGTCGGCGTCGTCCGCGGCCAGGCCGCGCAGGGTCCGCAGCCGCGCGCGCCGCACCGCCACCGGGGCGTCCACCAGAATCACCAGGTCGAAGCTCGCGGGGTCGAGCGCCTCGAAGAGCAGAGGGATGTCATTCACCACGATGGCGTCGCCCCGCTCCCTGGCCTCCTGCACGATCTGGTCGCGACGCCGGCGCACGGCGGGATGGACGATGGCGTTCAGGTCGGCGAGCGCGGCGTCGTCGCCCATCACCTTGGCCCGGAGCGCCGCACGGTCGAGCGCGCCGTCCCGGCCGATGACGTCGGAGCCGAAGCGTTTGGCGATCGCCGTGAGCACTTCGGTTCCGGGCGCCTGGGCCTCGCGGGCCAACGCGTCGGCGTCCACCACCGTGGCGCCCCAGCGACGGAACAGCTCCAGCACGGTGGACTTCCCGGCGGCGATGTTGCCGGTCAGCGCAACGTTCAGCATGGCGGTGCGCGGTGAGTTCGGGTTGCCCCGAGCGCGCCGCCCCTCGCGCGCCGCTCACAGCAGCGCGGTCTGATCCTCATCCACTCTCGGCACCTTGTGGCAATGCCGGCATCGGGCTTCGTACGACTCGCGCCCGCCCACCATGATGGTGGGGCTGTCCCAGGTGGCCGGCTTGCCGTTGACCAGACGCTGGTTGCGGCTGGCCGGCCCGCCGCACACCACGCAGATGGCGTGCAGCTTGTCCACCACCTCGGCGGCGCACAACAGCGCCGGCATGGGCCCGAAGGGAAGGCCGCGGAAGTCCACGTCGGTCCCGGCCAGGATCACCCGCACTCCCCCGTCGGCCAGCGCGTTGGCCACCGTCACGATGCCGTCGTCCAGGAACTGCACCTCGTCCACGGCGACGACCTCGGTGTCGGGGCGGACCCGCCGCATGATCTCCTCCGACGAGTCCACCGGCTCGGCCTCCACCGCCAGCCCGTCGTGAGTGGCTACGCTGTAAAGCCCGGCGTAACGCGCGTCGAGATGGGACTTGAAGACCTGCACCTTCTTCCGGGCGATGACGGCCCGGCGCACCCGGCGAATGAGCTCCTCGCTCTTGCCGCTGAACATGACGCCCGAGATGACCTCGATCCAACCGGGACGGGTGCCGAAAAACATGGGTCCTCAGAAACGCGTTGCCCCTCGCCCCCACCGGTCACGCCCGGCGGCTCCCGACCTCGGGCCACCGGCAACGGGGGTGGGAAGGGTAGTGGAGGCGAGGGGGTGGGTCAAGGAAGTGCCGATAGCTTGCGGACTTTCGGGGTGGTACCCCATATTGTGGCCGACTTATGCGGGCTTTCGGGCGCCCCCCCGTGAAAGTGGGCTCGCGATCAGGCTTTTCAACCGATACCCCCAGGCAAGGAGCATCTCCGTGAACAAAGCCGAGCTGACCGCCGCCCTCGCCATGCGCACCAAGATGTCGAAGGCGGATGCGGCCCGCGCGATCGAGGCCCTGTTCGACGAAAAGGGCATCATCGCGAGCGAGCTGAAGAAGGGGTCGAAGGTGCAGATCACGGGTTTCGGGAACTTCGAAGCCAGGAAGCGCGCCGCGCGCATGGGGCGCAACCCCAAGACCGGTGGGATGATTCAGATCAAGGCGTCCATCGCGCCGGCATTCCGGGCCGGGAAGCAACTGAAGATGGCGTTGAACAAGAGATAGCAGGAGCGCAATTGGCCGCTGGATACGGGCCGCCCCGCTGGGCGGCCCGTCGGCGCTTCAGGGGCGACAGGTTGACGCTGGGTTGACACCCCCCCGCTATCCTTACCGGCACGTCACCCGAGTTCGGCTGACGAAGCGAAGCGGAGCGCCGCGCGCCCTTACCGCGGGCCGCCCGTCCGGCGGCCCGCCGGCGTTCTCACCGGCCCCGATCCAGGCGGGCCACCACCCGCCGTCCCCGGATGGTCGCGCCGCTCAAACCCCGAATCGCCCGCTCGATCGCGGGCGCCGCCACTTCCACCAGCGAGAACGTCTCCCGTACCTCGATCCGCCCGACTTCTTCCTTGCTCAATCCCGCCTCCCGGAGCAGCGCGCCCAGCAGGTCCTTGGCGCTGGCCCGGTCTTTCTTGCCCACCCCCACGAAGACCCGCTGCCGCGCGACCGGGAGGTGAGGGGCGGCGAGCGGCTGGGGACCGCCGGCAGCTGGCTGCCGGCTGACCGCCAGCACCCCCGCCGCCACCTCGGCCGGATCGTACCGCTCGAAAAGCGGCCCCAGCAGAGCCAGCTCGCCATCGAGCGGCCCGCCCTCGATGGCCTGGGCCACCCGGGCCCGGAGCTCCTCGGCTCGATCCCGGGCCAGGTCGGCTTCTGACGGCAAGGGAAACGGGGTCAGGGGTGACGCCAGGGTGCGGGCGTAAGGCACCTGAGCCGCGGACAGGAACAGCAGTGGCTGGCTCAGCCGGGAAAGCGCCGAGAAGTCCTCGCGACTGGGCAAGTCCAGGCAGATCACGGCGTCGGGACGGGACTCCGGCAGCTCGGCGCCGCGGCGCCACAGGAGAGGCTGGGTCGCGCCCAGCAGGTCGAGTGCCCGACGCGCCGCAG
>DATLXT010000057.1:0-23267 GCA_035575475.1 Gemmatimonadales bacterium
GGGAAGTGGGGTTTTGCACCCTAACGCGGCTGGCTTTCCGGAGCTATGTTGGTATGTCCTACGGTCTTGCGGGTTGGGCACGGGTAGTGCCTGATACGGAAGCCGGCGTGGCCAGGGCCCACGGGAATCCCGGAGATTCGATGTCGGTTGAAGCCCCCAAAACCCAAGGTTTGGCACACGCGGTCTTTCTGGGCCGCGTGAGTGACTTGCCGGCGACCTCGCCCGAGGTGCGGCTGGGCCAGGGTGCGTTTCTGGCGCTCCGACTCGCGGATGTGCTCGCGGCCGACCGCGAGCCGGTCGCGCCCGACGTCTTCCACTACCAGTGGACGGCGACGGAGCGTTACGTGGCGGAGCTGGTGAACGAAGGCACCGAGGCGGCGCACCTGAACAGCATCGTGCAGAGCGCTCGCGAGGCCTATCGCCTCTCGGACCCCCGCCTGATGATTCCGGCCCTCTTCGCCTACGTCTACTACCTCGAGAACGAGCTGCATCTGGAGGAGGCGCTCGACGTGCTGGAGACGATCCTCCACGTGGGTGGCCCCCGGCTGGAGGCGAAGGACGCGATCGCGGCGCATTTGCGGTTGGGGCTGGTGTACCGGAACCTGGCGCGATTCGAGGAAGCCGACGCGGCGTATGACGAGGCGGAGCGGCTGGCGGAGCGGTCGGGCGACCGGCATGCGGTGCTGCTGAGCTGGGTGGGGCGGGCGATCGGACTCATGCGTCGGGGCAACCTGGCAGAGTGCCAGAACCGCCTTGAGGAGATCCTGGCCAGCGCCCGTGAAGGGCGCGACCGGGACGTCGAAGCGCGAGCGGAGCATGTGATGGGGAACGTGTTCGAGCATCGCGGACAGTGGGATCGGGCCGCGCCACATCTGTGGCGGGCTTATGAATTGTTCCATGACGCGAAAGATCGGATGCGCGCGCTAGGGGACCTTGGGGTCACCATGCTCAAGCTAGGTGCCGTTGCTGAAGCAGAGCGCGCACTCCAAGAAGTCGCTCGTGAGAGCCGGCAGCAGGATTCCCGCTTGAACGCCATCGTCGAGCTCATGCACTGCGCATCCTTCCGGAGAGACCGCCTGAGCTTCGAGCGAATTCGGGCGACATGCGAAGCGAGTGCCGCCGAGATGCCGCCGAACGTACTCGCCGACTTCTACCTGAAGGCGGGAATCGGCTACGCGCGTTTCGGTAACTACCGGAAGGCGCAACTTCTCATGGAGGAGGCGCTAGCGGTCGCCAGCGCCAATCGGCTCCATGAGTTCGAGTTCCGGATCGAGCGCATCAAAGCCGGACTCGGCGACTGCGAGGAGGTGGCCAGGGAGGGCCTCCAGGCAACCGCCGAGCCGGTACTGCAAACCGAAGCGCTCCAGGAGGTCTCGGCCTCCCTGGCGCTGTTGGGAGCGTGACCCCGCTGGCTCGCGCCTACTTGCAGGTCCAGGGGCTGTTGGTGTCGCAGGTCTCCGTGCTGGGCGCGGTGGCGTCGGCGCAGGCGGCGGCGGAGAAAGCGAAGGTCAGGGCCACGAGGGCCAGCAGGAAGCGGATGCGGCGGGTCATATAACCTCCGGTCAGAGTTGGGGCGTGCAGGCCAGTGCTGCGTGCCGTCCCAACTTGAGGCCGGGCGCCCGCCGGGTTTAGGGCGTTTTTGCGGCATCATAGGGCGTTTTTGCGACATTTTATGCTGGTTTTGGCCGCGGTCCCCGAGATTTTCCACCAGAAGCTCCGCCGGGCCGGCGCCCTGCGGTTCAGCTTCGCGCACGCCGGGACCTGGGACCAGGCCCTCAACGCCATCCGGACCCGCCCGGTGGAGCTGGCCGTGGTGGACCCCCAGCTCACGGGCGGGACCCGGGGTCAGGAGATCGAGCGCCTCCGCGTGCTCTTCCCCTCCCTGCCGCTCATCCTCTACACCCGGCTGACACCCCGGCTGGGATCCACCCTGCTCCAGCTGGGCCGGCACGGCATCCGGAACGTGGTGTTCGCCGGCCTGGAGGATCATCCCGCCCGGCTCCGGGAAGTGCTGGAGCAAGAACAGGTCCGGGCCGTGTCCCAGCAGCTGCTCAATCACATCGCCGACGCCCTGGTGCCTCTGCCCCGGGAGCTTCGGTGGGTGCTGGAAGAAGCGCTACAGGCCCCCGATGAGATCCAGACGGTGGGCCAGCTCGCGGCCCGGGCCCGGGTGGATCGGCGGACCTGCGAGCGCTGGTTCACCCGGGTGGGCCTGCCCAGCCCGCGCCACTTCCTCGCCGCCGCCCGGGTGCTCTATGCCCACCGGCTGCTCCAGGACCCCGGCTTCACCATCGAGGATGTGGCCGAGCGGGTGGGGTACTCGCAGGTCAAGACCCTCCAACAGCACGCTCGGTTCTACCTGGGGCTCACGGCGGGGGAGATGCGCCTGTCCCTGTCCCCCGACGAGGCGCTGAGCCGGGTGGTGGAGCGCTTCCGGGCGCCGGCCTCGGCCCAGGTGGCCGCGTCGTGAACGCCAGGCCCTGCACCGTCCTGGTGGTGGACGACGAGGCGGCCCTGCGCCGGGTGCTGGCGCGCCACCTGGACCGCGAGGGCTACCGGGTGCTGGAAGCGAGCACCGGCGAATCGGCGTACGAGCTGATCACGGCGGACCGCCCCGATGCCATCCTGCTGGACGTCCATCTCCCGGCCATGTCGGGATTGGCGCTCTATCTGACGATCATTCACCGCTGGCCCGAGCTGGACGGGCGGATCGCCATCATGTCGGGCGACGCGGACGCCGAGCAGGTGCAGGTCTGGCTGGAACGGCACAACTGCCCGGTGATCCGGAAGCCCTTCAACCTGCACCAGATCACCGGCTGGCTGCGCGAGATGCTGGCCTGGCGGAACCGTAGCAGGGGGAACGCCTCGGGATGACGGAGGCCGCCCGGCCGGACCCTCTGCATATCCTGCGCGAATACCGCAATCTGGCGCCGTGGAACCTTCGGGACCTGGCGGCCGTAGTCGGGGCCGTGCTCGAAGCGTCCTCGGTGACCCCTATCAACGCCGCCGCCCGCGCCACACCCAGCGAGCGGACCATCCGCTTTTACGTAACCCGGGGGCTCGTGAGCCCGCCGGAGGGCCGGGGCACCGCGGCCACCTACTCGTACCGCCACTTCCTCCAGGTCCTCTACATCAAGCTGCGCCAGATGGAGGGGGCGACGCTGGCCGGGCTGGTCAAGGAAATGACCGAGTTCACGGGCGACGTGCTGGAGCGCAAAGCCGCGGCGGCGCTGGGCGCCGCCCTGCCTTTGCCGGACCGGTTGGCGCTCCGGGGCGTCAACGGGATGCCGCGGGGCCGCTCGGGTCGCGCCCTCTCGACCTGGCTGGCGCGGGACTCTCAGGCGCCGCCGGGCGGCGCCACCAGCTGGCGGCGGATTCCGGTGGCTCGCGGGGTGGAGTTGCACCTCGAGGCCGATCATCCGCTCGCCCGCGTCGGACCGGACGACGGCACGGTGGCGGCGGCGGTGCGGCAGGCGCTGGCCAAGCTCGAGCCAACGGCGCCGGCCTAGGCAACCCTCAACCCGGAGTCCCGATGGTCTCTCTGATTCTCCTGGCCGCCGTCGTGGGCGTGGGGTTCTGGCTGGTCGGGGCCTACAACAGCCTGATCTCCCTCAAGAACCAGACCATCAACGCGTTCAAGCAGATCGACGTCCAGCTCAAGCGCCGGCACGACTTGATTCCGAACCTGGTCAACGCCGTGAAGGGCGCCATGGACTTCGAGCGGGAGACTCTGGAGGCGGTGATCAAGGCGCGCAACCAGGCGCTGCAAATCGTCCACACCGGTCCCGCCGCGATGAAGCAGATCGCCCAGGCGGAGAACCAGCTCTCCGGGGCGCTGTCGCGGCTTCTGGCGGTGGTCGAGCAGTACCCCCAGCTCCGGGCCACGGGCAACATCGCCCAGCTCCAGGAGGAGCTGGCATCCACCGAGAACCGGATCGCCTTCGCCCGCCAGCTCTACAACGACACGGCGACGCAGTACAACACCCGGCAGCAGCAGTTCCCCACCAACCTGGTAGCGGGGCTCGCCCGGGCCGCGCCCGCGGACCTCTGGGAGATCGAAGCGCCGGCGGAGCGGGCGGCGCCGCAGGTGGATCTCTCCCGCCATCCGGGGACGTGAGCGACGACGCCTCGCTCAACCTGTTCCAGCAGCAGGAAGCGAACCGTCGGCGCACCACCTGGCTGGTCATCGGCTTCGTGCTGTTCTTCGCCTGGCTGGGCTTCGGCGGGGACTGGATTCTCGCCCGATCCACGGCCGGCGCGGGCCCGGAAGCCTACCGGCACACCTTCCCCTGGCTGGGGCTGGTGCTCAGCACGCTGGGGGCGGGCATCGCCGCCTACGCCTACCGGACGGGACCGGAGAAGGTGCTCTGGGCCACGGGGGCCCGGGAGCTCCTGACCCCGGCCACCGACGAGGAGCGGCGGCTGGTGAACGTGGTGGAGGAGATGGCCATCGCGGCCGGCGTGCCTCGCCCCCGGATCTGGGTGGTGCCGGACGACGACCCGAATGCGTTCGCCACCGGGCTCGATCCCTCGCGCGCCCACCTGGCCGTGACCCGCGGCCTGCTCGGCATCTGCAATCGGGACGAGCTCCAGGCGGTGGTGGCGCACGAGATCGGACACATCAGGAACCTGGACGTCCGTCTCATGACCACCCTGGCGGCGCTGGTGGGCGCCGTGGCTTTGATCCAGGACGGCATGGGGCGGTTCCTGCGGAGCGGCGGCGGCCGGCTGCTGGGCGGCGGGGGCGGGGGCGGGGGCGGGGGCGGCCGCGGCAAGAAGAGCGGCGCCGGGCCGCTGATCGCCTTGCTCCTCGTGCTCTGGCTCGTGTCCTGGCTCATCGCGCCGCTCATCACCCAGCTCCTGGCGCTGGCGGTGAGCCGCAAGCGCGAGTACCTGGCCGACGCCTCGGGCGCCCAGTTCACGCGTAACCCCCTGGCGCTGGCGAGCGCGCTCCAGAAGATCGAGGCCGCGCACCAACCCACGCGCAAGATCACCCGGGGTGCGGCGCATCTCTGCATCGCGGACCCGCTGGGCCGACGGCTCACGAACCGCGAGGGCCTGTTCGCCGACGCGTTCGCCACCCACCCGCCGATGGCCAAGCGCATCGCGCGGCTCAGGGGGATGGGGTACGCGCAACTCAAGAGGGAGCAGGGAGCACAGGTCGGGCACGAGGGAGCACAGGGCGCTACCTGAGGGCGCCGGTCGACCGCGGCCCATCTGGGGGCTCCTAGGCCCCCCGGGGTGTGCAGTAGCTTAGGGTGGTGTCCCCGCTCGCCTGGCTGGCTCTGACGGTGGGGCTCCTCGCCGCCGCGGCCGGGATCGTCTGGTTCGCCCGCCGGCGGGTGCGGCAGGCGGCGCTCCGAGCGATCCACCAGTTCCGGACGCGGCTGGCCCGCTATCAGCTCCAGCAGCGCCGCCACGCCAAAGCGGTCTTGCTGGCGGACCCCGCGGTCCTCGCGGCGGTGCGCGCCCACGCGGCGGAGCACGGCCTCGCCGAGGCCCGCGTCTGGCGGCGGGTCGAAGGATACATCGCCGAAATCGTCCCGCACTTCAACGTCCTCTCGTATTACCGCCTGGGCTACAACCTGGCCAAGGTCCTGGTCAACCTCCTGTACAAGGCGAGCGTGGACTACCAGGACGAAGAGGCGCTGGAGCGCCTCCCGCGCGGCGACGTGGTGGTCTACGTGATGAACCACCGCTCCAATGCGGACTATGTGGTGCTGGCCTACGTGCTGGCGCGGGGGGTGCACGTGAGCTACGCGGTGGGCGAGTGGGCGCGGGCGTGGCCGCTCGAGTACGTGTTCAAGAGCTTCGGCGCCTATTTCATCCGACGGCGCTTCCGGGAACCGCTCTACCACACGGTGCTGGAGCGCTACGTCCAGCTCATCACCCGGAACGGCGTCACGCAGGGCATCTTTCCCGAGGGCGGGCTGAGCCGGGACGGGCGGCTGCGCCCGCCCAAGCTCGGCCTCTTGGACTACATCTGCCGCACCGTTCTCGACCCGGCCTTCACGCGAGACATCTGGTTCGTGCCGGTCGGCATCAACTACGATCGGGTGCTGGAGGATCGCTCGCTCCTCCTCGAGCTGGTGGACCAGCGTCGCCGGCCGGGCCGCCTGGCCCAGTGTGCCACGGTCGCGAACTATCTCCTGCGCAACGCCCTGCGCCTGGTCACCGGCCGCCTGAAGCGCTACGGCCGAGCCGCGCTGAGCTTCGGGACGCCGCTCTCGTTGCGGTCCTGGCTGGCCCGGGCCCCCGAGGGGGTGCTGGCCTGGCCTACGGCGCGGCGGCTCCCCGAGCTCGAGCGGCTGGCGCAGGAGCTCATGCGCCGCATCGGCGCGGTCATTCCCGTCACCCCGGTCCCGCTCGCGGCGGCGGCCCTGCTCTCTTTCGAGCGGACCGCGGTCCCCCGGGCCGCGGTGCTGGAGCGCATGGACCAGCTGCGCGACCGCCTGCTCGACGTCAACGGCAAGGTGGTGCGCGGCGGCGCCCGCATCGCCGAGGTCTGGGACCGCGCCTGGCGCATGCTCGCGATGCGGCGCCTGGTCATCCGGGACGGCGACACCTTGGTGATCCTTCCCCGGGCCCGCCCCCTGCTCCAGTACTACGCCAACTCGATCGCGCACCTCGTGGCGATTCGCGGGCCGAGACTGCCGTTCCATAAGGAGCACGAGGGGGAGAGCGACTTTCCCACGCTGGGGCGAGCGTCAGGAGGCACCACGCACCACTGACCACGCCGTTAAGTTTCGAATATGGCCCGTCCCACCGACCTCCCCGCCTTGCGGCCCGGCGACCGGGTGCAGGACACCTTCCTGGTGCTCGACGCCCGGCGGAAGCGGTTCGACGGGAGCGACTACACCCTGCTCACCTTCGGGAACGCCACCGGCCGCATCGCCAGCGCCCCGTTCTGGGCCGAGGACCAGCCGCTGGTCGAGGGCGTGCGCCCGGGCCACGTGGTACAGGTGATCGGCGAGGTGCAGGAATACCGGGGACGCCCGCAGCTGCGGGTCACCGCGCCCCTCCGGCTCCTGCCGCCGGGGAGCGTGGAGCTGGAGCGGCTCCTGCCTTCGGTGGGTGACGTGGCCCGCTACTGGGAGACCCTGGACGGCTGGCGGCGCGAGCTTGCGAACCCCCGGCTGGCCCGGGTGATCTCTCTCTTCTACGATGACGACGACTTCCGGGCGCGCTACCAGCGCTGCCCGGCGTCCGTCGCGGGACATCACGCGGCCTTGGGCGGCCTGCTCAAGCACACCGTCGAGGTGGCGGCCATCGCCCGGGTCATCGCGCGGGTCTCGGCGGCGGACCAGGACCTGGTGCTCACCGGCGCCCTGCTCCACGACATCGGGAAGCTCGAGGCCTACCGCTGGGACACCGTGTTCGACTACACCGACGCCCATTACCTCGTGGGTCACGTGGTGCTGGGGGCGCTCCTGCTGGACCGCCGCCTGCGCGAAGAGCCGGAGCCGCCGTGCACCCCCGAGGAGCGGGCGGCCGTGCTGCACCTGATCCTCTCGCATCACGGGCGGCGCGAGTTCGGGAGCCCGGTGGTCCCCGCCACGCTCGAGGCCGAGGTGCTGCATTGGGCGGATGAAGCGAGCGCGAAGACGGCGAGCCTGGCCGACGCCCTTCGCGGCGCCGAGGATGTAGGAGCGCGACTACGGCGACGGGCGTCGCGCTGAGTCCTCGCACCCGAGCGTCACGGGGAGGCGTGCAGGCGGCGCACGTGCTCCACGGCCCGATCGATTTGCCGGATCACGGTCAGGAGCAGTTCCCGGACGACGAAGTCGTCGGTCTCCCTGCCGGCCAACTCGGCGGAGCAGCGGGCCGCCGAGAGCGCGTCGTCGATCTCGCGCACGGCAGCGGCCCGCATAGGCGCGCGCGGCATCCTGTACGTCGGCACGGCGACGAAGCTAGCGCTTCACGGGGCGGCGTTGGGATCCTTTCTTCGCCGCTGGGGCCACGGTTTTGCATGACGGTCCTGCGTGGCGCGGCCGCGTGACGCCTTTCCGATTCGTCCCCCATACGGCCGACGTCGCCGTGGAGCTCGTCGCCCAGGACGAAGCGGGCCTGCGCCGGGCGGGGCTGGACGCCCTGCGGGAACTGTTGGTCGGCGCGAGCCCGGTGGCCCCGCGGCAACATCGGCCCGTGGCCCTGCGGGGGGCGGACCCCACCGAGCGCCTGATTCACTTTCTTCAGGACGTGCTGTATCTCTACGATACGGAGCGATTCGTGCCCGCCCGGGTGACGGCGGACGGGATCGAGGGCGAGCCGTTCGACCCGGCGCGCCACGAGGCCCGGCCCGAGGTGAAGGCGGTGACCTGGCACGGCGGGCAGGTTCGGCAGGAGGCCGACGGGAAGCTGCATGCCACGGTCATCTTCGACGTCTGACGGGCGTTGCCCGTTGCCACTGGCATACGAGGAGGCAAAGTGCAGGCCGCAGCGCTGAAGGTCGAGCGGATTGACGCCTACCGCTGGCGGGTGCCGCGCCAGGGGGGCATGCGCACCGAGGGGCTGATCTTCGCGGACGAGGCCCTGATGCAGGCGCTCGAGGGGGATCAGGCGGTGCAGCAGGTCGCCAACGTGGCCCACCTGCCGGGGATCGTGGGGCCCTCCATCGCCATGCCCGACATCCACTGGGGCTACGGGTTCCCGATCGGCGGCGTGGCGGCGTTCGACCTGGAAGAGGGCGTGGTATCGCCGGGCGGGGTAGGCTACGACATCAACTGCGGCGTCCGCCTGCTGGTGACCCCACTGACGATCGACGAGGTCCGGCCTCGCCTGAAGGAGCTGATGGACACGCTCTTCGCGACCATCCCCTCCGGGGTCGGGGCATCGCGGTCCGACGTGAAGCTCCAGCGCCGCGAGCTGGAGGAGGTGCTCCGGAAGGGAGCCGAGTGGGCGGTCAAAGAGGGGTTCGGCACGGAGGCCGATCTCGACGCCATCGAAGCCCGCGGCGCTCTGCCCGACGCAGACCCCGACTGCGTGTCCGACCGCGCCAAGGACCGGGGCAAGGACCAGCTGGGTACGGTGGGGAGCGGCAACCACTTCGTCGAGGTGGGCTACGTGGCCGAGACCTACGACGCCCCGGCCGCGGCGCGGCTGGGGCTCGAGCCCGGGCGGCTCACCATCTTCATCCACTCGGGCTCCCGCGGCCTGGGCTACCAGGTGTGCGACGACTACATCGAAACCATGCTCCAGGCCGCGGCCAAGTACGGCATCGCGCTCCCCGACCGCCAGCTGTGTTGCGCCCCGCTCCCGAGCCCCGAGGCCAAACGCTATTGGGGCGCGATGAACGCGGCCGCCAACTTCGCCTTCGCCAACCGCCAGCTCATGGCGCACTACGCGCGGCAGGCGCTGGCCAAGGTCTTCGGCCGGGACACCGCGGACCGCACCCGCTTGGTCTACGACGTGTGCCACAACATCGCCAAGATCGAAACCCACGAGGTGGGCGGGACCCCGAAGCGCCTCTGCGTCCACCGCAAAGGGGCGACGCGGGCCTTCCCGCCCGGTCACCCGGAACTGGCGCCGCAGTTCCGGGATATCGGCCAGCCGGTCCTCATCCCGGGAGACATGGGACGCTACTCCTACGTGCTGCTCGGCACCGAAGGGGCGTTCAAGGAGACCTTCGGCTCTACCTGCCACGGCGCCGGCCGGCAGCTCTCGCGCCACAAGGCCAAACAGCTGGCCCGGCCCCGCAACGTGCCCAAAGAGCTCGAGGCCCAGGGGATCCTGGTCCGCGCCGCGACCCGGGCCACGGTAGACGAAGAGATCCCCGAGGCGTACAAGGACGTCGCCCGGGTGGTGGACGTGGTACACGCGGCGGGAATCGGGCGGAAGGTCGTCCAGCTCCGGCCTGTGGGGGTGGTGAAGGGCTAACATTCGCCATGGCAGCGAGTTAGCAACGTAGCCCCGGCCCGGACCCGCCGCTATAGATTCCCTCGCCCATGAGCGACACCCCCGCCGGCAGGACCCACCACCCCACCGGCCGTTACCTCGCGCTCCTCTCCCTGGCCGCGCTAGGGGTGGTATACGGCGACATCGGCACCAGCCCGCTGTACGCCCTGCGCGAGGCGTTCTACGGGTCGCATCCCGTGGCGCTGACCCGGCTGAACGTGCTGGGTGTGCTGTCACTCATCTTCTGGTCGCTCATTGTCGTCATCTCGATCAAGTACCTGGTGTTCGTGATGCGAGCCGACAACAAGGGCGAGGGCGGCATCCTGGCGTTGATGGCCCTGATCCAGCGAGGCCGGCTGGCCCGGGGCCTCCCGCTGCGGCGCCTCATCACGCTCTGCGGGCTGTTCGGCGCCGCCCTGATGTACGGCGACAGCGTCCTGACACCCGCCATCTCGGTGCTCTCGGCGGTCGAGGGACTGAAGGTGGCCACGCCCGCCCTCGCCCCCTGGGTGATCCCACTCACCCTCCTCATTTTGGTCGGCCTCTTTCTGTTCCAGAGCCGGGGCACGCTCGGCGTGGGGAAGGTGTTCGGCTGGGCGATGCTCCTCTGGTTCGCCACGCTGGCCCTGCTCGGGGTGAACCAGATCGCGCGCCAGCCCGAGGTTCTGCTGGCGGTGAGCCCGCAGTACGCCGTCGAGTTCTTCCTCGCCAACCGGCTGGGCGGCTTCCTGGTCCTGGGAGCGGTGTTCCTCGTGGTCACCGGCGGCGAAGCCCTCTACGCCGACATGGGCCACTTCGGGGTGCGGCCCATCCGGCTGGCCTGGTTCGCCGTGGTCTTGCCCAGCCTCCTGCTCAACTACTTCGGTCAGGGGGCCGTTCTCCTGCGCGACCCCACCGCCATCGTGAGCCCGTTTTACCGCCTGGCCCCGGCCTGGGGCCTCTACCCGTTGATCGCCCTGGCGACGGCCGCGGCCATCATCGCGTCGCAAGCCGTGATTTCCGGGGCGTTTTCCCTGACCCGGCAGGCGGTTCAGCTGGGGTACAGTCCCCGCATGCAGATCGAGCACACCTCGTCCCGGGAGATCGGCCAGATCTACATCCCCGGCGTCAACTGGGCCTTGATGCTGGTGACCTGCGCGCTGGTCCTGGGGTTCCGGACCTCGAGCAACATGGCCGCCGCCTACGGCGTCGCCGTCTCGAGTGAGATGGTGATCACCACGGTGCTGCTTTACGTCCTGAGCCGGGAGGCGTGGGGATGGAGCCGGGCCCGCGCCGGGCTGCTCGCGGGGGCGTTCTTCGCGGTGGACCTGGCGTTCTGGATCGCCAACGCGGTGAAGGTACCCCACGGCGGCTGGTTCCCCATCGTGGTGGGCGTGGTGGTCTACACGTTGATGACCACCTGGAAGCGGGGCCGCGAGATCCTCTCCAAGCGGATGCAGGAGAAATCGGTTCCCCTGAAGCTGCTCATGGCCGACCTGGCCGCCGAACCGCCGATTCGGGTCCCCGGGACCGCCATCTTCATGTACGGCACGACCGACGGCACGCCGCCCGCCCTGGTCCACAACCTGGCGCACAACAAGGTGCTCCACGAGCAGGTGGTGTTCCTGACCGTGATCACGGAGGATGTGCCCCACGTCTCGGCCGCCGAGCGAGTGACGGTGAAGCGCCTGGGGAAGGGGTTCAGCCAGGTCACGGCCCGCTACGGGTTCATGGAGGACCCCGACATCAACGAGGTGTTGGAGGCGTGTCGGGCCAAGAGCCTGGACATCCGGATCGAGGGAGCGACGTTCTTCCTGGGCCGCGAAACGCTGATCGCGACCGAGCGGCCCGGCATGGCTCGATGGCGCGAGCGGCTCTTCGCCTTCATGTCGCGCAACGCCCTGCGAGCGACCGCCTTCTTCAAGATTCCGCCCAATCAGGTGTTCGAGGTCGGGGCGCAAGTAGAACTCTAAGACCGGGCGCGGGCCGTGGTTAGCTTCGTGACTGGCCAACCGTCGCGCTAGCCCGGCGGCCACCGAGAGGGACCACTCACCACGTACCATGCACCGAGGCCCTATGCTGCTATCGCTCGTCGTCGCTGGGACGGTGTCGGCCCAACAGGCCCCCGCCGATCTCATCGTCACCGACGCCCGCATCTACACCGCCGACCAGACCCGCCCGACGGCCGAGGCGCTGGCGGTGCGCGAGGGCAGGATCCTGTTCGTGGGAAGCCGGCGGGGCGCGGAAGCGCTGGCCGGACCGCGCACCGAGCGGCTGGAGCTGGGCGGGAAGACCGTGGTCCCCGGCCTGGTGGATGCCCACGCGCACCTCCTGGGTCTGGGCCAGGCCCTCCGGCGGGTCAGCCTGGTCGGGACGCGCTCCTACGAGGAGGTGATCGCCCGGGTGGCCGAGCGCGCCAGAACCGCCCGGCCGGGCGAGTGGATCCAGGGTCGGGGCTGGGACCAGAACGATTGGCCCGACACGCGCTTCCCCACGCACGACGCCCTGTCTCGAGCGGTGCCCACGAACCCCGTGTTTCTCACCCGGGTGGACGGGCACGCCGCCCTGGTCAACGCCAAGGCGCTGGAGCTCGCCGGCGTGACCCCCGCCACCCCCGACCCCGAAGGGGGACGCTTCATTCGGGACAGCGCGGGAAACCCGACCGGGGTCCTGATCGACCGGGCGCAGGCGGTCGTGGCGCGCGTCATTCCCGAACCGTCGGCCGCCGAGATCCGCGAGGCGACGCTCGCGGCCATCGCCGAAGCCAACCGCTGGGGCCTCACCGGGATTCACGACGCCGGGGTCGCGCCCGAGGTGATCGAGGTGTACGAGGCGCTGGCCCGCGAGGGGCGGTACAACCTCCGCAACTATGTGATGATCCGGGCGGACGACGCGACCCTGGAGCGCTTCTTCCGACGCGGCCCCCAGAGCGGGCTCTTCGGGGGGCGGCTCTGGATCCGAGCGATCAAGATCACCGCCGACGGGGCGCTGGGCAGCCGGGGGGCCGCCCTGCTCGAGCCGTACGCCGACGATCCCGGCAACACGGGGCTCGTCACCGCGCCCCCGGAACGCATCCGGCGGGTGGCCGTGCGGGCGCTGCAAACCGGCTTCCAGCTCAACGTCCACGCCATCGGGGACCGGGCCAACCGCATGGTGCTCGACCAGTTCGAAGCGGCGCTGGCCCAGGTCCCCGTGGCCGACCACCGCTTTCGGATCGAGCACGCTCAGATCCTGCACTATCAGGACATCCCCCGGTTCGCCCGGCTCGACGTGATCCCCTCGATGCAGGGGAGCCACCAGACCAGCGACATGTATTGGGTGCCGGCACGGCTGGGGTGGAGCCGCTCGCAGGGCGCTTACGCCTGGCGGTCGCTCCTCAACACGGGCGTGGTGATCCCGAACGGCTCGGACTTCCCGGTCGAGGCGGTGAACCCGCTCATCTCCTTCCAGGCATTCGTCACCCGGCAGGACGAGCACGGCTTCCCGGCGGGCGGCTGGTTCCCGGCCGAGCGCACCACCCGCGAAGAAGCCCTGCTGTCGATGACGCTCTGGCCCGCCTACGCCGCCTTCATGGAGCGCGAGACCGGGTCGCTGAGCGCGGGGAAATACGCGGACTTCGTCGTACTCGACCGGGACATCATGACGTGCGCGCCCGAAGACATCCTCGGAACGAGCGTCCTCATGACGGTGCTCGGTGGCAGGGTGGTGTACCAACGACGGTGAGTGGTGAGTCGTTCAGAACTCCAGATCGAACGTCACGGTCGGGACCGGGGGCAGGAAGAAGCGCGGCCGATACACGACGCGCAGGGGCCCCTCCTCGGAGAATCCGGGCACCGCGGGCGCGACGGGCGCGAGGCTGAGGTTGAGGATGCTCACGCCCAGGTGGCCCACTGACCGCCCGGGACCGCCGATCTCCTTCCGCACGCCGACGTCCACGTGGCCGGTCCAGCCGCCCCGCGCCGAGTTCTCCGGCCCCAGCACCATCGTGGGCGAGGCCGGAGCCCGCCGGTTGAGAGACCCTTCCCCGGGATGGAGCCCGGCCAGCTCCATGGTACCGAAGGCGGGCGTGATGGGCTCCGCGCTGGCCAGGTCGGCGAGCAGGTTGAAGCGCCACCCCCGGCCGGTGAACCAGGTGACGAACGCCCGGGCTTGGTGCCGGCGGTCATGCCGCCAGGGGATTGCCGGTGCGGCGTCCCGGTCCCAGCGGCGGCGCGACCAGCTGAGCACATAAGCCAGGCCGACACTGCGGCGCGCCCCGGTGGCGCTCAGCTCCAGATCCGCGCCCCAGACCCGACCCCGGCCGAAGCGAAAGAAGCTCCCGGCGGTGTCGGGCGCGGCTGGCCGGATCTCTCCCACCCCGCGCAGGTTGCCGGCGAACACGCCGGCGCGAAACGCCAACCCCGGCCGGCCGGCCCTGATCTCCACCAGGGCGTGATCGCTCCGGGGGAGCGGCGTGCCGGCGCGCCCTGCGGGCCGCCACAGGTCGTACACGCTCGCCACGTCCTCGACCCCGGGCAGGACCTCGGCGATGACGTGGTAGAGCCGGGCGGTCCGACCGGCGGCGACGCCCAGCGCCCACCCACGGCCCAGGTCCAGCCCCAGGCGGATCCGGGGCTGCCAGGCGTGGACCACCCCGTCGGCATCGAGTCGGAGGCCGACCCGGGCGCTGGCGGGACCGGCCCGGTGGTGGAGTCCGGCGGTGAGCGCCGTCACCATGCCGTCGCTCCGGGCCCCGGGCGCCGCCCGGTCCCCACCGGTCACGCGGTTGCGCATGCGGCGATGCCGGACCTCGCCCCCGAGCGACACCGAGCCTCGGGGACGCACCCATTGGAGCCGAGCCCCGGCGGCGCTGGTGGAGAAGCGGTTGGCGATATCGGTGGCGCCGCGAATGTCGAGCCCCACGACATCCTCGCTGAAGCGGCTGGTTTCGCCCCAGAGCTCGACTTGACCGCCGGCCCCGAGCTGGAGGGGCACGCGGAGCCCGAGCAGGGCGTTATACCATCCCACACCTTCTCCGGTCTCGCGGTGAAAGGCGCGGTCGCCGCTCCAGAAGGCCGTCAGGTGTACCGGCGCCGCGCCGCCGGGCGCGAGGGCCAGCCGGGCGTACAGGTCGTTGAACCGGTAGGGCACCTCCCCGAATGGCCCGCCCAGATGCTCCAGGAATCCGTGCCGCCCGCCCAAGAACCAGCGGTGACGCCCCAGGGGTCCGCCGGCCCACGACGCCAGGCTCACCAGACTGGCCTGCCCCCCACCGCGCACCTCGTCGCTCCCTTCCCGCATCCGCGCGTCGACGATCCCCGACGTGGCGTCTCCGAATTCCTCGCCGAACGGCGCCAGGGCGAGGGTGACGGACTGAATGGCCTGGGGCATGAGGGCGCTGAAGATGCGGCCGAGATGAAAGGGATTGATGAGGGTGAAGCCGTCCAGGCGGTACCCCACCGCCCCCGGGTCCGTGCCCCGGACGAAGGGCTGGGAAGAAAACGGGGTCGGGTAGGCGACGGCGGGCGAGAGTGCCAGCCCCCGAAACACATCGGGCTCGACCGCTGAGGGCACCGCGGCCACCGCCTCGGCCGGCAGGGACCAGGTGGCCGGTGGAGCGTCGGCCGGGCGCCGGGGGTCCGCTTCGACCAGCACGCCCGCCAGGGGCACGGCCGACGGGGTCAGGACCAGGGTGACCTCGCCGGGCACGGAATCGAGGACCACGGTATCGGGCATCCGACCGATGAACCGGGCCACCAGCGTGTCGGGCAGGGTGCCGAGCCACAGGACGAACCTCCCGTGGCGATCGGTCTCGGCGCCCCGCCGCGCCCCCAGGGCATAGACCGAGGCGCCCGCGAGCGGCTGATCGTTTTCAGCCGCCAGCACCCGGCCGCGCACCGGGACCTGAGCCTCGAGCGTCGCCACCCCGACGCCCAGCGCCCCGACGGCCAGGACGATGCGCCGGCTCATTGCAGGCGGACCAGCAGGCGGTCGCTCGTGACCGCCCCGAAGACGCCCACGCCGCCGGTCACGTTCCCGTCCAGGGTCGGTTCGCCGCCGGGGCCGAGGGGACGTCGCGCGGGATCGAAGACCCGGGCGGTTACCGGGTCGGCGGCCACCACCCAGAGCAGTCGCGTGCTCGGGGGAACGGGAGCGAAAGCGAAACCCGGCAGGATAGCCGTCGTGTCGTCCCGCACCCACTGCGGAAAGACGTAGGAGGAGACGTCGGTCGTGTCGAGCGTCAGGTAGACCGCTACCTGCCGGCTGGTGCCCGACGCCCAGGTCACCTGTAACGGCGACTGGCGCGGGTGGTCCACCGTGTCGGCCGCGGGAGCGAGGATGGTCACCGCCGGCGGGACGACGGTCGTAGCCCGCACCACCGCTCCCTCCGCTTCCACCAGAAGGTCGTACCGCCGCCCGGGAAGGGGGGTGAAGCCCGCGAGGAAGCGTGCCGGATTGGCGGTATCGGCCCGAAAGCTGTAGACGCCGCCGCCTTCCTCCCGCACTTCGGCGCGCGCGGGCGGTTCGGTCAACGGGCGCACTCCGAAGGTGACAGGGTCGCCCGCCGGGACGGTACGTTCGATCCAGAGTACCTGCACCGTGGCGCGGGCGTTGAGGACGCTCTGAACCACCACCTGCTCTCGCCCCGGCGGCGGGGTGATCTCGCGCATGGCGCAGCTCGTGAGCGCGGCGGCAAGCCAGACGGCGCGGAGGCACGACATCGAGCGCTGGAACATGTGGTCAGGGGGTCAACGTGCCGTCAACCTGGCCCGGCGGGGCTGAGGCGGCGAGGCCGGGATAAAAAGCCGAAGCCCCCGGGTCGGCACACTAGGCCGCCCGGGGGCTCCGCACATCGGCTACCCGGAGCCGGGGGATTGACTCCCTCCGTTCTTCTTCCTGTCGCCGCCGGTTGGCTGATGCGCCGCTCGGTAGGGCGAGTCAGGAGCTCCGGCTTCCATCCCCAAGCAGCCTGGCCGGGCCACCTGGTTCACCGATGTGGGTGCTACGGGTCAGACCGGGTCGCGGACCGGCCCTCCGCACTGCACGCCGAGGCACCACGTCGGCGTGGTTGGGGCACGCGACTGGCCCCAACAGCCCGAGGGGAGAGGTCTCCTCCCGGATCGACGAACGCCTGAGCCCTTGTTTGCGTCGGCGCTCTCCCCGGACGTTCCGCTCGGACTCGTCGCCAGGGCGTGGTCGAGACAGTGAGTCCCAACCCTTCCCCTCGCGGCGTGGAGCCAATATAGGAGCCCCGGGGAGGCGCGCAAGTGCCGATGTTTCTTCGGCTTAGCTCATCGGACTGTGCACGGTCTGTGGACGCTAACCGGCTGAGGCAGCGAGCCTTCCACCGTCCGTCCACAGGATTGTGGAGTTGTGAATCCACAGGGGGAACGTTTCGACATGGCGGGGTTTGTAACAACCTACAGGTCGATGCCGATCTCGGCGTATTGAAACGGCTCTCCGGAGCGCCCCGGGAGGAAGAGGAACCCCGCCCCGCCCACGGCGAACCAGGCGGCCAGGAGCTGGGTGGACCGTCCGGCGGCGGGTTCGGCGAACAGGGCTTGGGTCCAGCGCTTGATGTGGCGCAGCTCGGGGGCCCGACGCCCCAGAAGGGAGAGCACGCTGCCGGTGCCCTGCGTGGCGCGGAGAAAGTGGGCCACGGCGTGGACCCGCTGGGCGAAGATGTAGGCGCGCACCCCCGGCTCGTCATAGAGCAGGGTGCCCTCGTAGGGATCCGCTGGCGGGGCGCCCATGCGGGGGCCGAAGTAGACGTAGACGCGCTGGTCGCCGTCCCGGCGTTCCACCACGACGGCCGCCGAATCGGAAGCGAGGCGGGCGGCGTGCACCACATCGTCCGGGGCGAGCATGCCGACCGCCCCCGTCCACTCGAGGGCCGCCAGGGCATGCTCCATGGGGCACCCGGCCGCGTCGTCGAACGCGACCAGGCGGGGCGCCTCGCCCGCGCGCGAGAAGAAGTGCGCCAGCGCCTCGCCGCGATCGTCGAAGGTGCGGAGCGAGCGAGAGGTTGCGGGAACCGTCATGGCCGCATTATAACCCGATACCTAAGAGCCTCAAACTGAGGAGTTTTTCCGTGCGCCGGATCACCCTCTTCGCCTCCTGGCTGGTGCTGGCCGCGAGCGCCCCGCTCCTCGCGGGCCAGGCGCCCGACAGCACCCGCGCGGACTCGGCCCGGGACGATAGCGCGTCGCCGCCCCCGGCCCCGTTCGCGCCCACCCCGGAACAGCAACGCTACCTGGACGGCTTGAGGCGGGTGGGGCGGGGCATCGCCCAGCTCAAGACCGCGGTGGACCAGGCCCAGCGCGCGGCCGGTACCCGGGACACCCTCATCCAACGGCGCGCCTATCGCCGGCTGGGCGGCTACTGTAGCTCGGCCCGGAGTTTCATGACCGGCGGCCGTGCCCAGATGCAGGCCGTGGCGTACGAAGACACCGTGCGGATCAAGGCGCGGCGCCTGGCGCAGCGGGTGGACGACATCATCGCCTATACCCGCGCCTGCGAAACGGAGGCGGCCGGGGCGCCCACCAAGGTGTCGGCCGAGCTGGTCCGGCGCCTCCAGGCCTACGAACAGGCCCTGGCGGACTTCCGGGCGGCGATCGGCCTGCCCGGGAGCTGACCACTCGGCCAGCGCTTGGCGCCGCAACGAGTTAGCTCCGCTCCCCGCCCCGCTGCGGGGTGCCTGCTTGACACCCGCGGGCCCGGCCCCTAGCTTTGGCGCCGGTTCAAGCAAGACGTGGAAACCGCATATTTGCCTGGTTTGTTCCGCACCGCGAGGACTGGACGTCTCGCGGCTTTTGTTTGAGCCCGTCCCTGGCCACGGTGGCCTGGGTCGATCCGTTCCGGGGCAGCGCCCCTTAGTTGAGAGGTTTGTACCGTATGGCAAAGGGTAAGGTGAAGTGGTTCAACGACGCGAAGGGCTTCGGCTTCATCGCGCAGGAGTCGGGTCCGGACGTGTTCGTCCACTTCACGGCGATCCAGGCCGAGGGGTTCCGGAGCCTGAGCGAGGGTGACACGGTGGAGTTCGAGGTCACCCAGGGTCCGAAGGGCTTGCAGGCGCAGAACGTCCGCAAGGTCTGACGACCCCAGGGATCGTGGCTCGAGCGGGCCCGGGCGTCCCCCGGGCCCGCTGCGTTTGCCGTATATTGCCCTCATGACCGTTCCACGAGTCTCACCCGTCCTGTTGGGCGCCCTCGGGTTGCCGCTCGCGCTCGCCGCGCAGGCGTCGGCGCCCGCCTACCGGGGGTTCGCGGCCGGCGCGGCCTACCGCGACTTCGCGGAGCGGGCCCGCGCGCTGGCATGGCGCGACCCGATGGTGTGCAACACCTCGCGTGCCACGGCCCAGCTGATGGAGTGCGGAGTCCTGATCCAGGACCCGGCCGACAGCGCGCGCTTCTACCTCAGTGCCTACGTCCTGGAGGGCAAGGTCGCCCTGGTCTCGTTCGGGGACTCGGGCGGGGCGCCGCTGGTGGACCGGGTGCGCCGCGACCTCACGGCCCGGTTCGGTCCGGGCCGGCGTACCGGGCCCGGCACCGTCGAGTGGGCCTACGGGCGCCGGGTGGTGCGGTTCAACTGGCGGGGCAGCGGTCCGGTCCGGTGGGTGTACATCACGCTGGAAGACCGGGACGTGATGGACCGCATCAGCCGCTATGTGAAGAGACCGTAGGGCGCAGCAAGCCTTCCGCCAGCGACTGGATGCCCTGCCGCCCGGGAATCTGTTCCATCCATCGCGGGGGGATGGCGGTTTCTCCGTCGCGCGCGCCGAGCAGGCCACCCGCCACGGCGGCGTTGGTGTCCGTGTCCCCGCCCGCCTGGGCCAGATAGACCAGGGCGTCCTCCAGGGCCCGCCCGTGGGTCGCGAACCAGAGCGCGATCTCCACGCAGTGCACCACGTAGCCGCTGGCTCCGGCCCGCGCGACGGGCAGCTCCTCCTGGTGCTCCCACGGCACGCGCCGGATGGCATCGAGCAGGGCCCGGGGGGCGCCGTCCTTCAAGCGGTAGATCACCTCGTCAATGAAATAGACGTTCCCGTGCAGGAGCTCGCGGGCGGCGAGGTTCACGGCCACGGCGCCCCAGAGACAGCGCTCGTCGGTGTGAGTGATAGCGGCCTGCTGCATGGATACGCGCACCATCCGCTCGACGGAGTCGTGGTAGCGGATCGCGACCGGGAGGCAGCGCATCACCGCCCCGTTCCCGGCCGAGCGGGCGGGGTCCGCCTCGCGGGCGCGCTGGCCCGCCTCGAAGGGCGGAGTCCCCCGTTCGATCAGGCGCAGGGCGCGCTTGGTGGTGACGCCCAGGCCCCGGCCGTCGGTCTTCATCCACTTGATCCAGCGCTGCGCCACGTCCCCGGCGTCGAAGTCGCCACACGCCACCAGCGACTCGCCGAGCAACAGGGCGAGGGCGGCGTCGTCGTCGTAGGGTGAGCCCTTGGGCGGCGGCGCCAGGTCCCAGACGCCGTTGGGGAACGCGTCCCGGATCGCCTGCGGGGTGCCCAGATGCTCGGTGGGGACGCCCAGCTGATTGCCCGCGACCAGGCCCAGCAGGGCGCCGCGGGCCCGGCTCACCAGCAGAGGGTCGAGCGCCGAGGACGGCGGCATCGCCCGAAGATAACACCTGTTAAGTTGCTGGCCATGCTCTGGTTGCGGATCGCCGCGGGTTTCGCCCTCGCCTACGCCTTCGTGCTCCTCGCCGCCTGGGCGTTCCAGGAGCGGCTGGCGTTTCCCGCCCCCCGCGCCCCGGTGCCGGACCCCAAAGACGTGGGGATCCCCGAGGGGGAGCGCCTGGAGCTCACGACGCGCGGCGGAACCCGATTGGCGGGGTGGTATCTCCCGCCCAAGACCGAGGGGAACAGGTCTCCCGACCCCTCTCGCGCCGCCGGGCTCCTGTGGTTTTACGGCAACGGGGAGAACATCGCGAGCCTCTGGTCCATCCTGCGCGATTTCCAGCCCCCGGGCGCGGCCCTGCTGGTGGTGGACTACCCGGGATACGGGGGAAGCGAGGGGCGCACCACGGAGCCGGGCATCCTCGAGGCGGCCGAGGCGGCTTACGAAGCGCTGGCCCGACGTCCGGAGGTCGCGCGCGACCGCATCTTCGTCTACGGGCGTTCGTTGGGAACCGTGCCCGCGAGCCACCTGGCCGCCACCCGTCCCGTCGCCGGGCTGATCCTCGAGTCGCCCTTCACCAACGCCCGAGAGATGTCAGCCCGGCATTACGGGTTGCTCCCGCGGTTCGTCCTCCGGCTCCGCCTCGACAACCTGAGCAACGTGGCCCGGGCACGGTGTCCCGTGCTGGTGGTGCACGGAACCGCCGACCGGCTGGTGCCGCCGGCGATGGGCCGGCGAGTGGCGGCTGCCGCCGGCGGGCCGGTCGAGCTCGCGCTCATCGAAGGTGCGGGACACAACGAGACCTACGAGGTGGGCGGGCGGGCGTATCGGGACAAGTTATGGGAGTTCGTGCGCCGGGCGCCCTAGATCACCACCACCGGCGTCAGCCGGTCGCGTTCCGCCTCGAACAGCCGCTCGGCCTGGTCCAGCCGTTCCCGCACGCCCGGCTGTTCGCCGTCGGGGAACTTGCTGCTGGGCGGCACCCGTCCGGTGAGCTTTCGGATGGCCACCAGCGCCCGGGTGACCTCGCAGCGTCCGGGATCCGGGTCGGTGTGGCCGATCACCAGCAGTTCCTCGAGGAGCGGCAGCGCCTCCGGGTCACCCAGCACGTAGAGCGACTCCAGAATGCGCGGACCCAGGAAGCGGCGCAGCATCAGGTCGCCGCGGATCCGCCGGAACAGCTCGACCAGCACCCGCGCCTGCCCGTCGTAGTACCGGGCCGCTTCGGCCGCCACGCCCACGAAGGCGTGATGGGCGCCCGGGGTGAGCAGATACTTCTGGAAGAGCGGCCAGGCGCTGTCGGGGTGCCGCTCGGCGAGGGCGAGGAAGGCGAAGTAGCGCCGGGCCAGCGGCGCCGCCGTATCCGCGATGACGGTGCGGAGCCCCGCCACGCCCCAGCGGGCGCCGACCAGCGCCGCCGCGGCCGCGTGCTGCCAGCGCTCGACCTCGGGAAGGCGAAAGGTCTCCAGGTGGGGGTCGGGGAGCGCCCGGCAGCGGTCCAGCACGGCCAGCAGGACGCGGTCGAGCTGGGCCAGGAAGGGTTCGAGCGACTCCGCGTCGCGGCGCCGCGCCACGCGCAACGCCCGGCGGGCGCGCGTTTCGACATTCTGCGCCGCCCAGGCGGCCTCGAACTCGGCCGGCGTCGAGGCCTCGCACAGGGGTTCGAGCGCCGCGGTGAACCCGCACAGCTCCGCGATCCCGTTCATACGCCCAACTTACCCCGCGGCGAGCCACCCGGCCACCGCCCGCGGCGTTGCGATTCCGGCCCTCCGGCCGTAACCTAAGGGCCGCGCCCGCCCGGATCGCCTGCGTTCCCGGCTCATGACAGGAGGAAGGTTGCGCCGGCTCGCGCTTTCGCTCGCCCTGGTCTCGACGACGGCCTGCGGTTCGGGTGACGGGCCGATCCGCATCGCCGTGGCCGGCCCCTTCTCCCAACCCCGCGGCCTGGCGATGAAACAGGCCGCCCAGCTCGCCGAACGCGAGATCAATGCCCGGGGCGGCATCGGCGGCCGGCCGCTCGAGCTGGTCTTCGCCGACGACAGCGCCCGCGACTCGGTGGCCGTGCGGGTGGCGCAAGCCTTGCTGGGCGATCCGTCCGTCGTCGCCGTCGTGGGACACCTGACCTCGGCGGCGACCATCGCGGCGGTCACGGTCTACGCCAGCGGCCGCGACCCCCTGCCCCTCATCTCGCCCTCGGCCTCGAGCCCCGCCCTGACCGGGATCTCACCCTACTTCTTCCGGGTGTGCCCCAGCGACCTGAGCCACGGCCCGCGTCTGGCCCGCTACGCCCGGCAACAGCTGGGCGCCCGAACCGCCGGCTTGATCTACGTGAACGACGATTACGGGCGCGGCGTCCGAGGATCGTTCACGGCGGAGTTCGCGCGCCTGGGCGGAAGCGTGGTGGAAGAGGACCCGGCGCTGCCGACCACCCCGTCCCTCGAGCCGTATCTATCGCGCATGCGTCGCCGCGGCGGGGTGGACGTCCTCGTGCTCGCCACCGAGGCCCGCATGGCGGAGCTGGCCCTCCGGGAGATGGCCGGCCTCGGGATTCGCTGGCCGGTGATCGGCGGAGACGCCCTGGTAGGCATCGAGCGGTCCGGCCCGCTCGCCGAAGGGGTGCGGGTGACCGCGGCCTACCTCCCGGATCGGAGCGATGCCCGGAACCAGGCGTTCATCGAGGCCTACAGCCGCGCCTACCCCGGCCAGCTTCCCGACCACCGCGGCGCCGGGGCGTACGACATCGTCCACCTGCTGGCGCGCGGGATCCAGGAGGCGGGACCGGACCGGCGGGCCCTG
>DATLXT010000058.1:0-6159 GCA_035575475.1 Gemmatimonadales bacterium
CGCGCCGAACCACGCGCCCGAGCGGAGCCGCCCGCCCAGCGGGAGCGACACCGCCACCTGGTGGGTGAGCACCCGCGCCTCCTGGAGGGTGAGCGGCCCGCCCGGCGCGGGGAGGAAGTCGGCGCCCATCAGCCGCGACTCGGCGATCGCCCGGGCGCGGTCCGGGGTCCAGAGCGCGCCCGGCCGGCCGGTCCCGAGCGTGAGCCGGCCGGCGTAGCGCAGCTCGAGCGCGGGCAGCCGGAGCGCAAGCCCCCAGGTGGGCGTCCACTCCGCCCAGGACTCGGCCTGCTCGCGGGAGGTGCCGCGCACGCGGTCCACCTGGTCGAGCCAGTAGCGGACCGAGCGGAGCTGGAGCCCGAGCTGGAGGTCCGCCGGGCCGAGCTCGTGGCTCACGCCCGCGCGCAGGTGGAGGTTGGAGAAGCGGAAGTCGTTCTCCACCGTGCGGCCGCCGGCCGGGATCGTGTCGCCCCGCGGCGTGGGGACGGGCGCCGCGGCCTCCGCCCACGTCTCGGTCCACGCCGGCTCGTAGATGAGGTCCAGCCCGACCGTCGCGCCGTCCAGCGCGCGGGCGATCCCCACCCCGAAATCGTAGGCCCACGAGCGGCCCGGATCCCGCGGGATCGCCATGATCTCGTAGTTCGGGATCCGCGGGTGCGTCTTCCAGTTCGCGACGAGGAGGCCGCCGATCCGCCAGCCCGCGCCGCCGAGCGGCTGCTCGTAGCCGAGACTCACCCCCCAGGTGCGCGTCCGGTCCCAGTTCCGCTCCTCGCGGATGACGGGGACGACCCCGCCGCCGGCCGGGTCCGGGGCCCAGTCCAGGTAGCTCACGTCGTGCCGCATCCCGAAGCGGTGGTGGAGGAGGAGCGCCTCGAGCGAGCGGTCGCCCGGCAGGTCGCGGACCAGGCCCAGCCGGAAGTCCGCGAGCCCGCCCCGCTGCTCCACCCGCCGGCTGAGCGCGTAGAGCAGGTCCACCCCGTCCACGCCCTGGAGGTCGGCCAGGAGCACGCTCGCGCCGAGCGCCGTGCGGCCGTCGCCCAGCCGGCGGCCGAGCGCCGCGTACCCGTAGAGGTTGTCCGCCAGCCGGTCGCGGAGCGGCTGGCCGCCCCACCCCCACGGGCCCACGAGCCGGTCCGGGAGCGCGCCCCGGCGGACGAGCGCGTCCAGGACCACCACGTCCTGCCGGTCCGCGGACTCGAGCTGCTGGTAGGCCAGCGCGAGCGCGCCGAACCACGCGCCCGAGCGGAGCCGCCCGCCCAGCGGGAGCGTGCGCGCGCCCCCGTTCCCGCCGGAGACCCCGTAGAAGACGGGGGCACCGAAGAGCGGCGCCGCGCCGTCCCGCGCGCCCTCGGCCGGGTTCACGAACGGGTCGAGCCACGGGTCCCGCACCGCGAGCGAGACCCCGCCCATCCCCAGGTTCCGCGACGGGAAGAGCACGAACTGATCCCCGGCCGCGACCGGCACGGTCCGGAGCGAGATGAGCTGGGCGGCGGCGGCCGCCGGGAGCGCGCCGGACACGGCAACCGCCGCGGCCGCGCCGGCGAGGGCGGCGAGGAGGGCGACGAGGGCGGGGCTGCGGGGGCGGTGCGGAGGGGAGGACAGGGGCGGGACGGTCGGGGATCGGCTGAGGTTGACGTCAGGAATGCGCGCCATTCTGGACCTCGCGTGGCGGCGGGGGAGGGGATCGATGCGGAAAAACAACGCGTATGCTCGGTCGAATGCGACGCAGGTTATGAGACGCCGGAAGGCCAGTTGACCACCAACGACCCCCCCTCTATCTTATGCCCCTATGGACAGCGAACCCGCGTGGCTGCGGTACATCGGCACCGCGGTGCGTGCCCTGAGCTACGCCGCCGCGTTGGCTGCGGGCGCCGCCAAATGTTTCCAGTGGCTCATCCGGCGCAGGCATGACCTCGGGCGTCACGGGCCACGGCGGCAGATATCGACCCGACGCCGGCCTCTCCCGTGTCGCCGCCGGCGCCGCCCACGGCGCCAGTGACCCGCGCCGCGTCTGCCCCGATGCTCGGCCCTCCTCCACGCACGTGCGTGGCCCCATTGAAGCTGAGCCGCCGGCAGGCCCACTTGAAGCCGACGAGCACGACACGTTCCGCCCGCCCAGGCGGGCGGCCCCATTGCCGGGCACAGGCCGGGGCCCGATTCGATTCGTTCACACCGGTCGCCCTCGCGACGCGGATCCGCGAGGCATCCCTCGCCCGATCCGCGTCATGCCCTCCGACTGTGGACGAAGCGAGCATTCTGACGTATCTTGGACCAGACGGGTGGACCCCGGCAACGGGGACCCCGAAGAACGGTTTCGAAGTGCCGCCGAGGCCGGGGAGCCGCCGAGCTCCCGCGCCCTTCGATCGGCGTAGCCCGGCTCCAGCCCGCAGTGCCGTCACCCGAGCCCCTACGGCCCGTGGATGGGAGAAGCAACGCGGTCTGCAGGCGAGCAGGACCTTCCCTCGGGCCGCTGTCAGAGGGCTCGATCAGGTTTCGCTATGCGTGGGCCAGCGGGGCCTGATGCGGCGGTCGGCCCGGAGCGCGCCCGACAGGAGGCCGTTGACCGGTCATCGCTGTAACGGCTGGCCGCAGCCCCTCGCCGCGAGCACCCGCTGGCGCCCGCTTCGGCTCCGGATGAGCAGCGGACGTTGGAGAGTCCGGCCATGAGCTACAGGGATTTCTTCAAGCGCGCTACCGGGCACTGGCCCTATCCTTATCAGGAGCGGCTGGCCACGGCTGCCGATCTGCCCGACCTGCTCTCGGTGCCCACCGGTCTGGGAAAGACGGCGGCTGTGGTGGTCGCCTGGTTGTGGCGACGCCGCGCGGCGCCGGAGGAGCTGCGGCTACGGACCCCGCGGCGGCTGGTTTACTGCCTCCCGATGAGGGTCTTGGTAGAGCAGACCCACGCGTGCGTGGTCTCCTGGCTGGAGCGTCTGGGTTGGACCGACGGCGTCCGCGTTGCGGTGCTGATGGGCGGTGAGGAGAGCGATGAGTGGGATCTCTATCCCGAAGACGACGCGATCCTCATCGGCACGCAGGACATGCTATTGTCTCGCGCGTTGAACCGCGGCTACGGGGCGAGCCGCTACCGCTGGCCGATCCAGTTCGGGCTGCTCCACACGGATTGTCTCTGGGTCTACGACGAGGTCCAGTTGATGGGAGCGGGGCTGGCGACCAGCGCCCAGCTCGCCGCCTTTCGCCGGTGCTTGGCGGCCCGAGGCAGTGACCCGGGCCGTAGCGGCGATCGGTGTCACAGCCTCTGGATGTCGGCGACGCTCCAGCGGGACTGGCTTCGGACGGTGGACTTCGATGGTGAGGTGGAGTCCCTCGCCCTCCATGAGCTGGGGCCGGAGGATGCGAAAGTGCCGGAGGCCGCGAAGCGCCTCCAGGCGACGAAGCGTCTCGAGCAGGCAAGGGCTCGCCTGGGCGACATCCGCGCCCTGGCCGAGGAGGTCCTCGAGGCCCACCGGCCCGGCAGCCGAACGATCGTCGTGGTGAATACGGTGCGCCGCGCCCGGGACCTGTTCGCAGAGCTCTCCAAGCGGCTGGTCCGGACCCAGGGCCCGCAACGCAGCCGGCGTCGCAGAGCCCGAAACGGTGCTGTGATGGTGCCGGGCACGCAGTCGGGACCGCACCTGGTTCTGCTGCACTCCCGGTTCCGCCCGTCGGACCGCCGGCGACAGATCGATGCGGCCTTGGCGCCCGTGGACGGGGGCGGACCCGGAACGATCGTGGTGAGCACTCAAGTCATCGAGGCCGGCGTCGACGTGACCTCGACGACGCTCTTCACCGAGATCGCTCCGTGGGCCTCGCTGGTTCAGCGTTTCGGACGATGCAATCGCGCGGGCGAGGCCGGCGAGGACGCCCTGGTGCGGTGGATCGGCGTCCCGCCAGAGACGGATATATCCGCCGATCTCGCGAGGCCGTACGACCCTGAGGATCTCAAGGCGTCGGACGCGAAGCTGCGCGCCCTGAAAGATGTGAGGGCGGAGTTCGTGGCTGCCGAGGGCCTTGCGCCAGCGTGGCGCGACGCCGACGTCATTCGCTGGAAGGATCTGGTGGACCTCTTCGACACGACGCCAGACCTCGCGGGCAACGACATCGATGTGGACCGCTTTGTCCGCGAGGCGGAGGAGAGCGACGTGCGGGTCTACTGGCGGCACTGGGTCGGGGCTCGGCCCCCGGCGGACGAGCCGACCCCGCGTCGGGAAGAGCTCTGCGCGGCGCCCGTTTCGGAGGTTCGCGCGTTCTTGGCGACAGAGCGGGCCCGAGGAATGGTCTTCCGGCGAGATCACCTGAGGGGTGACTGGTCACCTGCCGATCCTGGCGCCGTTTATCCGGGTCAGACGCTGCTGGTACACTGGCGGGCCGGAGGCTACAGACCGACAGAGGGCTGGGATGTTCGCTCGAGGGCCGAGGTTCCACCACCAGAGGGGATGGTGCCAGCGGAAGCCGGCGTGAAGGCATGGGATGCCTACGAGGAGCGTCTGCGCCAAGGTGCGCGCGACGTCGAGGACTACGACGATGACCATCTGTCGGAGTCTCCCTGCTGGCAGACGATCGCCGAGCATACCGACGACGTGTGCCGTACGCTCGACCGGATCCTGGGCGATCTGGGGTTGTCCGGGCCGGAGGCCGAATGCGCTCGGCTGGCGGCTCGGTGGCATGATTGGGGCAAGTCGCACCCGGTCTTCCAGGACGCGGTGCGTGAAGAGGGCAGGCCGGCCCGGTGGCGGGGTTGCCGCGTCGTTGCGAAGGCGCCCGGGAGGCGCCCCGGCGCGGGTGGCGCGGGGGCGGCGGTGCAGAATTTCTGGTGTCGGTACGGCCGGCCTCATTTTCGGCACGAGCTGGCATCGGCACTCGGCGTGCTGCAACCGGGCGTGGTCGACACGACGGTGCTGGATCAGGCGCTCCGGGAGAGCTCGGAGGACCCGGCCCCTGCGGCGCTCTTGACGGATGCGACGAGCTGGGAGCCGGGCCGCGATCTGGTCGCGTACCTGACGGCGTCGCATCACGGCAAGGTGCGTCTGTCCATCCGGTCGCTGCCCAACGAGACCTGGGGCCCGAGCAGCCCAGGCGGCGGCGCCGCGCCGGCGCGGCGTTTCGCCCGCGGCGTGTGGGAGGGCGATGAGCTCCCCTCGGTCGAGCTGGGTGGTGGTGTCGTGGCGCCGGCGGTCACGCTGTCACTCGAACCGATGGAGCTGGGTCTTTGTGCCGACCCGCCGTTCACGGGCCAGCCGTCATGGCTCGAACGCATGATCCGATTGCGTGATTTGTTGGGGCCCTTCCGCCTGGCGTTCTGGGAGGCGCTCGTAAGGGCGGCGGACATGAGGGCGAGTGCCGTCGCGACCTCGCGGATGGGGTCCGACGTTCGCGGGAGCGTCCGGGAGGTCGCACATGGACACGGCGACTAGGCAGCACGACGTTCCGCTGGCCGGCTGCACGCCGGAGCCATTGATGAGCTATCTCAAGGCCCTGGGGGTCTTTCGACTGGTGGCCGAACAGGCCGATCGGGACGCCCGCGGCTGGTGGGACGGCGGGGTCTTCGTGCTGCGGAGCCGCTTGGATGGAGCGGGTCTCGAGGGCTTCCTGCTGCGCGAGTACAGGCCCACGCCGATCGTGGGCCCTTGGGCTGGCGGCTCTGGGTTCTTCGCCAATGACAACACGCAGGCCGTAAACGCGATCGCAGAAAGCGACGGCGATCGGCTGGCTGCCTACCGGGACGTGATCCACCGGGTTCGGGAGATACTCCGAGAAGAAAAGGTTCGTACGAAGCCGTCGGGGCAGATGAAGACACGGCTGATCCGGAGATACCGCCGCGAGCTGCCGTTGGCGGTGGTGGATTGGCTCGATGCTGCCATGGTCCTCCAAGAGGAAGGCCAGGATTTCGCTCCGGTCCTGGGGAGTGGCGGGAACGACGGCCGGCTCGACTTCACGCAAAACTTCATGAGCCGTCTGGTGCGCTTGGGTGTGGTCCAGGGGACGTCGAACCCGCGGAGCCAGGAGTGGCTGCGGAACTCCCTTTTCGCCGAGCCCGTCAGGGGTCTGGAGAGCGCGGCGGTGGGCCAGTTCGCCCCCGGGCGGGCCGGCGGCCCGAACGCGACCCAGGGGATGGAGGGGCCGGCGCTCGACAACCCCTGGGATTTCGTATTGATGCTGGAG